>CANPDB010000024.1 GCA_947572725.1 uncultured Clostridium sp.
TAATTCTGTGGATAACATTTCGTCATTTTTTCAAAAAATACCGAAACTTAAAATTTTTAAAATTCATATTTAACCGTATTTCTAGAGATTTTTTATATTTTTAAATAATAATAAAACAATTAAAGTTCTATTTTATTTACCACTTAAATATAAATTAATAAAAAAGAGGTGAAGAAAATGGAAACATCAAAAAGCATAGCAAAAGGAGTAGGGATATCACTAATTACAACATTCATATTACTAATGATTTTTTCAATACTACTAACATATACAAACATTAATGAAAGTACAATAACACCTGTTATTATAGTAGTAACAGCAATAAGTATATTAATAGGAAGTTCTATTGGAAATATGAAAATGCAAAAAAATGGAATTCTAAATGGAGGATTAGTAGGGGGATTATACATACTAATATTATATTTAATTTCTAGTTTATTAAATTGGAACTTTGGATTAAATGCTCAAAGTATTATTATGACAGTGGTTGGAGTGATTTTCGGTATTTTTGGTGGTATAGTAGGTGTTAATAAAAAATAGGGAAAAAGGAATGTTATTGTCGAATTTTGCGATGAAAAAATAAATTTTTTTTGCAAAGACAATTGACAATTCCTTTTTTTGAAATTATAATCTAGTTAAATTTTTATAATTTTATCATTTTATAAAATTTATTTCTAAACAAATTTCTAAGAAAGAAATTAAAAGTTTATTTTTAAACAAATTTCAAAAAAGAAATTAAAAAATTATTTCTAAAATAATTTCTAAAAAGAAATTAAAAATTATTCTAAATAAATTTCCAAAAAAAGAAATTAAAAATGTTTTAAAACAAAAGCCAAAGGAATAAGAGATTATTTCAAAAAATAAAAATAAATAATAAAAGGAGGGATGCCTTTGTCAAAAAAGAAAAAGACATTAATAGTTATAGGCGTTTTATTAGTGACTTTACTATCATTTGTAGGAGGACGAGTTTATTCAAAATATTTTGCAAGAGTCAAAGGAGAAGGAATAGCACAAGTAGCTACTTGGAATTTTAAAGTAAATGGACAAGAAGAACAAGTACAAACAATTAATTTACAATCTGCATACAATAACGCAACTCTTATTGAAAATAAAATAGCACCAGGAACAAATGGAAACTTTGAAATTGTAGTGGATGCCACAGGTTCTGATGTTGGAATAAATTATACAATTGACTTTAGAAATGAACAAAATAAGCCAACAAATTTAAAATTTATTTATAACAATAAAGAATATAATTCCATTACAGAGTTAACACAAGTTTTATCAGGAACAATAAATAGTGATGAAGAAAACAAAAGAAAAACATTTCCTATTCAATGGAAATGGGAATATGAAACAGGAAAAACAAATGACGAAATTGTAGCAAATGATAGAATTGATACTCAAGATGCAAAAAATATTTCAAATTATACATTTGATGTTATTGTTTCAGGAACACAAGTTTCGCCAAATGTTTAAATTGTAATTAAATAATTAAATTATTTGAATTTTATAACAATGATAAAAATAAAAATTGTAATTAATAAATATGAAAAAGCTACAAGATAGTAAATATAATGTTATTACTTAGTTATATTTAATTTTTATATTATGGGAAAGTTCTTTGAACTTCCTATAATATAAAGTATTTCACAGAAAAGTTAAAAGCAAATTGTAGCTAAAAAAGGAAGGATGCTATGGAAATAAAAAAAATTAAAACTAGAAAAAGAGAAATTACTCTAATGTGTGTAATAGCAATGGTAATGATATTATTCTTATCAGGATGTAGTATAGGAAAAGCGTTAGCTAGTACACAAATAAAAACAACAGGAAGTGTTGCAGAGCCAGTAGTTATAGTAGAAAATGGTTCGGAAATAAAATTAACAGCAACTCAAAATGAAGGAAATTATAATTTTTCTGTTAAAAATTATGATCAGACAGGAAAAATTAATCAAGTAAATATGAAATATCATATAGAAATATTATCTAAAAAAGATGATGCTATTACAATTAAATTATTAAAAAACAATCAAGAAATTCCAATGAAAGATAATATAACAGAAGAATTTTTATTACAAAAACAAACAAGACAAAAAGATGAATATAAAATACAAATTACATATGATAAAAATAAATCAACTTCTATTGAAGACATAATGCAAGATATACAAATTAAAGTACATTCTGAACAGACAAAAGCATAAAACTAACAATATAGTTATTATAAAAGGAGGTGCTATGAAACACAAAAAAACAGCATTTTTATTAATTGTTATTTTAATCATATTATTATTTTTTATTCTTTTTAATAAATTTAGCAAAAAAGAAGCAAGTGATGATATTATTTTTTTCAAATTATTTTCTCAAACGAAACAAAATAGTAATACAAAAGAAAATGAATATATTTTTGATTTTTCAAAAAATAATGAAATTTCAACAAATATGAATTTATGGGAAACTGTAAGTAAAAATACATTGATAAATGAAAAAATTGCACCAGGAACAGAAGGTGAATTTGAGATTAAATTAAAATCTAATAAATCAATTTATTATGAAATCAATTTTTTAAGTCAAAATAAAAAGCCAAAAAATTTAGTTTTTTCAATTAAAGGAGATAATAAACGATATTCTAAGTTGGAAGATTTGAGAGATGAATTACAAGGAAATTTAAATAAAATGGAGACAAAGAGTATTATAATTCAATGGAAATGGGATTATGATACAGGAGTTAAAGAAGATATGCAAGATACAAAAGATGGTACAAGTATAAAAGATTATCATTTCTATATTCACGCAACAGGAAATGAAAAATAACAGTGGTGCAAAATAATTTACAAAAATATGTAAATATTTAGTAAATATAAAAAATAGGAGAGGAGGAAGTTATATAAAAAAATTCAAGCAAAAAAGAAAAATTATAGTTTGTTTAATGTTATTTTTGGTTATACTATTTATTAATATTTCTACATTTGCAAAATATACATTCAATGCTACTTATAAAGTTGGAAATATAGATATAGATAGAAATCCACCAAAAGTAGAATTAATAAAAATTAGTAATACAAATACAAGTTATGAGAATTATGCAAATAAAACACATATAATTACTGCTCAAATAAAAGTTACAGAAAAAAATATAATAGAAAATAAATTTAATAAAGAAAATATAAAAATATTATTAAATAAAAAAGAAATAATACCAGAAATTTATGAAATAAAAGAAATATCAAAAAAAGATGGAGAAATTATTTATGAAATAAAATTAGGAAAAATATCAGGAGATGGAGCTTTAGAAATAAAGATAAATGAAAGTACAATAAAAGATAAATCTTTAAATGTAAATCAAGAAAAAATAATAAATACAAGTATAAAAATTGATAATACTGCTCCTATAGTTGAATTCACAGAAACTGAATCTACACAAGGAAAAGTTGTAGCAAATGTAACTTCAAATGAAGCGTTACGAAATGTAACAGGTTGGAATATTTCATCAAGCAAATTAGTGTTGTCAAAAGAATTTACAAATAATGTATCATATATTTTTGAAGTGATGGACTTTGCTCAAAATAAAACCCAAGTGGAAGTAAATATAACAAAAGCAACTAATATAAGCGTTGTGTATGCATCTCATAATTCGGAAATTGGATGGACATTTGGTTATGGTAATTACGATGTAGCTGGAAAGGCTGCTGTAAAAGCTGATCCAAAGTTAAAAACTGAAGCTTTAGCTTTTAATGTTAGTGGAAATATAAGTCCAGATTTTGTACAAGCTCAAGCATTTGTGTATTCGTATTGGGGAGAAGGAAGTGAGGCTACTTGCAATACATATGGAACAAGGTATAGATATGGATATAATCCAAGTTCGACTACTTTTGCTTCTATGGCTTCTGGAACACATGTGAATATTAATAGTAAAAAATATTTTATGTTTGGAGGAAGCGGTATTAATGCTAAAGATAAAACTGATGTTAATGGAAGGAATCCAATTGCACAACAATATGAAGGAAAATATTGTTTTGGAATTTCTGGAATTAGAATGAGATTGAAAGATAGTTCTTATTATTCTATTGTTTATCAAATATTAGTTAATAATCAAGGTTGGCTTAAAGCAGCATCTGATGGTGAAGCGACTATGTATAGATATGATAGGCCTATGTCTGCATATAGAATGGTTTTAATTCCTAAAACAGAAAAACAATATGTTATGAATTTATGGAATAAAGATGTAGGAACTTATAATTGTAAATAAATGTTAATTATAATTCGTAATTTGAAATTAGTACAATATTATAGTTAGCCAAAGTATTTGGAAAAATAAATGAAAGATTTTGTGTATCTAAGATTGAAGTTAGAAAATCTTATAGTATAATTTGAGGGATGTTCAGAGCAACTTATATAATGTATTTATTTCTCGCAAATTTCTCGGCTACCTTGCATAACGTTAACAAATTCTAAAACTAAAGTCACAACAATACCCGAAGACAGGACCCTTTATGACTTTAGTTTAAGAATTTGTAACACTATTCCAGTCGCATTCGCAATTTATTCGAAATAAATACATTATATAAGTTGAATATGAAAGAGGCTCAAATTATATAATTAGATTTTCTCTGAAAACTTAGCTTACCCAAAATCTGCAATGCTTTTTGCAAATACTTTAGCTAACTAGTATATGAATTTTTGTTGAATTACGAATTATATAAAAATTTAAAAAATGGTTGATATTTTTTTCATTTTAATATAGAATTTAGAAAGACTGAATTTGAAAAAATAGAAAACTATTATAATGGAGGAAGGAAAATGAATAAAATAGGAATGAAGAAAATAAAAATCGTAACAATTACTTTAGCAATTATATTAATAACAATGATTGCATTTTTTGGAATTTATAGTCCAGTACAAAATAGGATGGAAAACAAAGTGAAAAATTATTCTTATGCAATGGACCTAAAAGGTGCAAGAACTGTAGTATTAAAAGTAAATAGAAATAATAAAACAGTTATAAAAGATGCAGAAGGAAAAGAAGTTTCTGATGGTGAAGGTTTAACTGATGAACAATTAGCAGAAAAAGGATACAAAAAAGAAGAAACACCATATAATAATGAAGAAATACTAACAAAAGAAAATTATAAAAAAACAAAAGAAATTATTGAAAAAAGATTAAAAAAATTAAATGCAGATCAATATGTAATAAAAGTAAATGAAGAAACAGGAGATATAACAGTTGAATTAACAGAAAATGATAATACAGATTCTATTGTAAGCAATTTAAATACAACAGGAAAATTTGAAATAATAGATAGTGAAACAAAAGAAGTTCTAATGGATAATAATGATATTAAATTAGCAAATGTATTATATGGATCTAATTCAACTTCAGCAACAAGTACAGGAACATCAGTATATTTAAATATAGAATTTAATAAAGATGGTGCAAAGAAGTTAGACGATATTAGCAATAAATATGTAAAAGTAGAAAATACAGATAATACTACAACAGAAGATACAAATACAACAGGTGAAAATGCAACAACTGGAAATACAACAGAGGGAACAAATGCAACAACTGAAAATGCAGCAGAAGGAACAGATACAACAGGTGAAACTACAGCAGACGAAACAAAAACAACAGAGAAAAAAATCACAATGAAAATAGATGACGAAGAAATAATGTCAACAAGTTTTGATGAACCATTAAAAACAGGAAAATTACAATTATCAATAGGACAAGCATCAACAGATACAGATACTTTACAAGGATATGTTGACCAAGCTTCAAGTATGGCAACAGTTTTAGATACAGGAAATATTCCAGTAAAATATTCAGTAGACGAAAATGAATATGTTGCATCAGATATAACAAGAGATCAATTACAAATAATAAAATACACAGGTATAGCATTTGTAGCAATTGCAATTATTGTCTTATGCGTTATATATAAAATGAATGGATTTATAGGAGCTATTTCTTATGTAGGACTATTTTCTTTATTAATGCTATTAATAAGATATACAAATGTAGTATTATCAATAGAAGGATTAGTTGCAATAGCTTTAGTATTAATACTTGAATATATATTTATTAATAGAATATTAACTAAAATTAAACAAGAATCAAAAGGAAAAATAAATAGAGCAATTATAAAAGAAGCAATAAAAGACACTTATAAAGAATTTTTCATAACAATAATTCCAATAGCAATAGCTACTATAACATTCTGTTTTGCTAAATGGACTTCTATTGGAAGTTTTGGAATGGTAATGTTCTGGGGAATTTCACTTATAGCAATTTATAACTTTGCTGTAATTGGAAGTTTATTAAAAATAGAAACAGATAAGGAATAGGAGGAAAATGCAGTGAAAGAAATAATTGAAAAAAATAAAGTACTAATTATATTAACTGCGCTTATTGTTGTATTAGGTATAGTTATAACAGCAGTAAAGGGATTTAATTTTGATTTAAAATATCAACAAGCAAAAAAAGTAGAATTGCACATAAATAAAGAATTCGCAATTTCTGATATTAAACAAATAACAAATGAAGTGTTATCAAAAAATGGAGTAATTGTACAAAAAGTAGAAATGTTTGAAGATACAGCAAGTATTATTGCAAAAGATATTACAGATGAACAAAAATCAAATGTGATTACAAAAATAAATGAAAAATATGGAACAGAGATATCAGCAGAAAATACAGAAATTATAACTGTTCCACATACAAGAGGTAGAGATATAGTAAAACCATATATTACTCCATTTTTAATTTCAATAGTTATTATATTATGCTATATGGCAATAAGATATTATAAATTAAATTGCATTAAAGTGATATTAGAAACAATAGGAGTATTATTGCTTACACAAATCTTATTATTTAGTGCTATGGCTATAACAAGAATACCAATAGGTAGATTAACTATTCCTTTGATAATATTAGTTTATATATTGTCTTTGCTAGGAATTACTAATAAATATGAAAAAGATCTAGCAACTAAAAAGGCAGAACAAGAAGAGAAAGGGAAAAAATAAATTTAGAGATTTTATTAAAACTACTATCCTCTTTGCACTATAAAATTGCATATATAAAAACTGTCATAATTAAATTTTAAGAGATTGTAATATAAAAGTAGTATATAAAGAAATTTTATGATATACTATAAATAGTATAAAAAGAGAGGTGTTGTGAAAATGCAACAATTAGAAACAACTATTAATAAGAATGATGTAATAATTAGTATGAAAAAATACAAAAATAATATTTTAGATGATGAAACAGTAAATAAACTTTTAAAATCAGAAGAAAATATTGAGAATGGCAGAACAAGAAATGCAACAGAAGTAATACAGGAATTAAGAACAAAGTATGGATTCTAAAAATAAATTATTTAAAGTAGAATTTACTGATGAATGTATAGAAGAAATTATTGAAATTTATGAATATATTTCTAATAATTTAAAAGAAGATAAAGCAGCTAAAAGATTAATGACAGAAGTAAATGATAGGATTTTAGACTTAGCTAATCAACCAGAGTTATATAAAAAAATTAAAAAAATAGACAAAGTTAAAAGAGAATATCATAGAATAGTAGTGAAAAATTATATTATCCTATATACAATAGATTTTAAAAAGAAAGTAGTATATATTTCACATATGATATATGGAAGAAAAAATTACTTAAATTTGTAGTCATAAAAAAACATTTTGAATTTATAAAAAAGTTCAAAGTGTTTTTTTGAACTTTTTTTAGAAAACTATACAAAAATAAAAAAACTAATGATATAATTATAAAGCAAGAAAGAAACGGAGGAAAAAATGGGAAATATAGTATTATTAGATGAATTAACAATAAATAAAATAGCAGCTGGTGAAGTAATAGAAAGACCAGCTTCAGTAATAAAAGAAATGGTAGAAAACTCAATAGATGCAGGAGCAACAAACATAACAGTAGAAATAAAAAATGGGGGAATCTCATTTATAAAAGTAACAGACAATGGAAAAGGAATAGCACAAGATGACTTAGAAATTGCATTTGAAAGACACGCTACAAGCAAAATAAGATCAGCGGATGATTTAGACACTGTAACTTCTATGGGGTTTAGAGGAGAGGCTTTAGCCAGTATTGCAGCAATTTCAACTGTTGAATTAACATCAAAAACTAAAGAACAAGAAATTGGATATAAAGTAGTTGTAGAAGCAGGAGATATATTGCAAAAAGAAGAAATTGGTTGTCAAAATGGTACAACAATTACAGTTAGAAATTTATTTTTTAATACACCAGTCAGATATAAATTCTTAAAAAAAGATTATACAGAAGCAGGATATATTGAAGATGTCATTACAAGAATAGCATTAGTTAATCCTAATATTTCTATTAAATTAATTAGTTCAGGTAAGACCATTATACAAACAAATGGAAGTGGAGAATTAAAAAATGTTATTTATAGTATTTATGGAAAAGATGTAGCAAATGGAATTATGGAGACAACATATGAATATGAAGATATCAAAATAACAGGAGTTATAGGAAAACCAGAAATAGCAAGGTCAAATCGTTCTAATCAATTATTTTTTGTAAATAAACGTTATATAAAAGATAAAACATTGACAGCAGCAACAGAACAAGCATATAAAGGACTTATTCCAATTGGAAAATTTGGATTTGTTGTTTTAAACATAGAAATGGATCCAGCTAAAGTAGATGTAAATGTTCACCCAGCTAAGCTAGAAGTAAGATTCCAAGAAGAAAATAAAGTATTTCAAGCAGTTTATCACGCAATAAAAGATACTTTATTAAAATCAGAACTAGTAGCAAATACAGGAACAAGAATAGATAGAACAGCAGAAAGTTTTGAAGAAAGATTAAAAAATATTAGAGAAAACGGAAAACAACAAACAGGCGGATTATTTTCATTTAGAAAACAAAAAGGAAAACAAATTGAACAATATACAGAACAAGAAAGCAAAATTAAAACAAATAAACTTGAAGAAACAAAATTAGAGCAACAAGAAGAAAATGCACAAATAGAGGATAATAGAAAAATAGAAAATAATGAGACAATGAAAAATAATAAGACAATTGGAAATATGGGAAAACCAATGGACACTTCTGATATATTATTACAGTTAAAACAAATGAAAGAGAAAATAGAAAAAGAAATAGTTGACAAAAATAATGGCGTAGAAGTAAGAGAAGAACAAGAAGATTATAAATTAGAAGATAATAAACAATTAATTAATGAAAGCGAAAAGGTAGAAGATAAATCAATCTGGAAGAACTATACAGTTAATTTGGATTTAAATGTTGATGATAATATTAAGCAAAATAACGATGAATTAAATACTCAAGAAAATGAAATTGAAACAAAAAAGATGAAAGATAAAGATGGACAAGCAGAGATAATAGAAAATAACACACAAAGCAAAACAGAAATAAGTCTAGAAAATAACGAAAATGAGATAAGTAAAGATAATGAAGAATCATTAAATAATGAAGAAGCAGAAGTAAATAATGAAAATGAAGCAAACAAAAATAATGAAGAAGCAGAAATAAATAACCAAAACGAAATAATCGAAGATGAAAAGATAACAGAAAATAATGTAAACGAAAAAAGAATGGAAGAAAACACTGATAACAAAAGTGATTATAATGGAGAAAATTTAGATATATTAAATGTAAATTTAGCAATAGAAAATATTGACGATCCAGATGTGCAAAAAGAATTTGAAGAAGTTAAGCAAAAAATGCAAGATCTAAATAACAATTCACAAGAAGTATCAGAAGATTTTAATGAAATGTATACAAAATTATTTGGAAGACCACCAATACAGGAAGATGAAGAAGATGATAACGAGGAAGAAGAAACAATAGCAATTGATATAGTAAAAGATAATATTTCTGTATTTGAGGACCAAGAAGAATTTAAAAAGCCAACATATAAATTTATTGGGATTGTATTTAAAACATATATAATATTAGAAATTGATAAAGAAATGTACATATTAGACCAACATGCAGCACACGAAAGAATCATGTATGAAAAAGTAAAGAAAAATTATTATAGCGATGAAAAGAAAGACTCACAAATACTACTATTACCAGATGTAATTACACTAACACATAAAGAAATGGACATTGCAAGAGATAATATGCAAATGTTTAAGCAAGCTGGATTTAGCTTAGAAGAATTTGGAGAAAACACAATAAAATTAACAGGAGTTCCATCAGTATGTATTGATTTGAATAATAGAGACTTATTTTTAGAAACCTTAGATGAAATAAATACAGTAGCAAGAACAGCAAAACAAGAAAAAGAAGAAAAGTTTATTGCTACAGTAGCATGTAAGGCAGCAGTAAAAGCAAATATGGCATTAACAGATGAAGAAGTAGCAAGCTTGATGAATGAATTATTAGAACTTCCAAATCCATTTACATGTCCACATGGAAGACCAACTGCAATAAAAATGACCAAATATGATATTGAAAGAAAATTTGCTAGAAAATAAAATAAAGGAGACATCAAATGACACTTATATATATAATTATTGTAGCAATGTACTTAATACTAATTGCTTGGACTTGGCAAAGTCTAGGAAACATAGAAAAAAGAAAAAAAGTAGTTTATATTATTTTAGGAATCTTATTATTATTTATAATAACCTTAATTATTTTTAATATATCAAAAAATAATGTAGAATACCAAAAAGAAACTATAAAAAATGCAGTAAGAAATTTATTAGTACTTTTATTCACGGCAGTGAATGGAATTATTTTTATACCATATGTAGCAAGAATTTTAAATAAAGTAGAAGAAAATGAAATAGAAAAAGAAAAATTAAAAATAAAAGCTATTGTTTTTATTATAGTATTTGTTATTTGCGTTGTTATAGAATGTGGATATTTAGAAAATATACAAAATGGAATTATTAACATATACAATTCTAAGGCCATAACATAAAAATTATACTATTTTGAATTGTGCGAAAAAATATATAAACTCATAGGAGCAAATAAATATTTTTAAACTAGGAGTATGTCAAAATGTTAAAACCAAAAGTAATCGTAATCTGTGGTCCAACAGCATCTGGAAAGACAGCCTTATCAATTGAATTAGCAAAACAAATTAATGGAGAAATTGTATCATGCGATTCCATGCAAATATATAAAGAAATGGATATAGGAACAGCAAAGCCAACAATAGAAGAAATGCAAGGGATTAAGCACTATATGATTGATATAATTTCACCAGAAGAAAGATATAGCGTAGCAGACTATAAAAAAGACGCCAAAAAAGCAATAAAAGAAATTATAGCTAAAGGAAAGGCACCAATTGTAGTTGGTGGAACAGGATTATATGTAGATAGTCTAATTTATGAAATAGAATATCCAAATATAGAATTTGACGAAAATTACAGAAAAGAATTAGAACATAGAGCAGAAAAAGAAGGACTGGAATCTTTATATGAAGAAGCAAAAAGGATTGATCCAGAAGCGATTCAAAAAATTAGCCAAAATGATAAAAAAAGAATTATGAGAATTTTAGAAATTTATCATATTACTGGCAAGAACAAAACTCAGCAAGAAATTGAATCAAGAAAAAAAGAAGTGGAATTTGATTATAAAGTATATGCTCTTTCTTGGGATAGAGAAAAATTATATGATAGAATAAACAAAAGAGTTGATATAATGTTACAACAAGGATTGATAGAAGAAGTAAAAGAAATTCATAAAAAATATAATAAATTTCCGACAGCAATGCAAGGGTTAGGATATAAAGAAGTAGTAGAATACTTAGAAGAAAAATGTACAAAAGAAGAAATGATTGAAAAAATAAAAATGGAAACAAGAAGATATGCAAAAAGGCAATTAACATGGTTTAGAAAAAATAAACAAACAATATGGATAGATGGACAAGAGAAAATACAAAATAATATTAAAATTATTTTGGAGGGTTAGAATTGGATAAAAAAGAAGCAACACCAAAAAATAGAATTGATAAAAAAAAGAAAAATAGAGAAAAGCTAATATATATAGCTTTATTAATATTGCTTATTTATATTATTTATACAATTTATTTATTAATAATAAAACCAACAGATACATTTACGATTGAAGAAGGAAAACTATATGAAGAAGAAACTGATATAGGCTATGTTATTAGAGATGAAAAAGTTGTTAAAGGACAAAATTATAAAAATGGTATGGAACAAATAAAATCAGAAGGAGATAAAGTTGCAACAAATGAAAATATATTTCGTTATTATAGTATGAATGAAGAAAGCTTAAAACAAAAAGTAGCTGAATTAGATGAAAAGATACAAGAAGTAATGAAAAATGATACAAGTTTATTTAATTCAGATATGAAATTACTAGAAAATCAAATTGATGAAAAAGTAGAAGATATTAACAAAATAACTGATGTTGCAAAATTAGAAGAATATAGAAAAGAAATTGATAATTTAGTAAAGAAAAAATCTAAAATAGCAGGGGACCAAAGCCCAAAGGGTTCATATTTAAATCAATTAATAGAGGAAAGAAAAAAATATGAAAATCAATTAAATTCAGGAGCCGAATATGTAACTGCACCAATGAGTGGAATTGTTTCGTATAAAGTTGATGGACTAGAAGAAACTTTAACTCCTGATAATTTTGAAACATTAAGTAAAGAATATCTTGAAAAATTAGATTTAAAAACAGGCAAAGTAGTAGCAACTAGTGGCGAATGTGGAAAAGTAATTGACAATTTTTATTGTTACATAGCAACTATAACTTCTTCAGAAGAAGCAAAAAAAGCAGAAGTTGGAAATAAAATCAAAGTAAGATTATCAAACAATTCAGAAGCAACAGCAGAAATTACAAATATTATTAAAGAAGATGATGAAGATATTGTAATTATTTTAAGAATTGATAAACAAGTTGAAGAACTTATAAATTATAGAAAGATTTCATTTGATTTAATTTGGTGGAGTGAATCAGGATTTAAGGTACCTAATCAAGCTATAATTCAAGAAGATGGAAAACAATACGTTGTAAGAAATAGAGCTGGATATTTAAGTAAAATATTAGTTAAATTAAAAAGACAAGGCGATAAATATTCCATAATAGAAGCATATTCGACAGAAGAACTAAAAAAAGAAGGTTTTTCAAATACTGAAATTGCACAGTATAAAAAGATTTCATTATATGATGAAATAGTTATAAATCCCAACTTAGACAAACTAGAATAATGTTACAATAATATTACAAAAACATTAAAAATTCATAACATTGCTAAAAAACATTGACAATAATAAGAAAAAAGTAGATACTTAGTATATACAAAAAACGAATGAAAAATAGGAGGGTTTTTATATGTCAGGAGCTTTAATGAATAAGGTGTTCGATTTGTTTGGAATGGATTCTCAAGAACAAGAAGAATATGATGATGAAAACATATATGAATATGAAGATGAAGATGAAGCAGTTGAAGTAGAAGATAGAAAATTATTTGGAAGAAAAAATAAAGTTGTACCAATGACACAAGCAAATTCTATAAGAATGGTAATATCTCAACCTACTACATTTGAACAATCAGATGAAATATGTTCTTTTATTAAAGAAAAAAAATCAGTAATAGTTAACTTAGAATATGTTAATAAAGACGTAGCTAGAAGAATTGTTGATTTTATTAGTGGTGGAGTTTATGCATTAGATGGATACATTCAAAAAGTATCTAATTCTATATTTTTAGTTGCGCCATCAAATTATGAAATAACAAACGAAATGGCAAGAGAAGAAATAAAAAGTAAACTTTCTGTTTCTTGGTTAAAAAATAATGGGATGAATTAATGCTATTTCATTTAAGGAGGAAAAAACATGATAACACCCTTAGATATAGAAAATAAAAAGTTTTCGAAGCAAGTTATGAATGGATATAGTGTTGAAGAAGTTGATGATTTTTTAGATGATTTAACAATGGATTATACAAAAAGTTATAAAGAAAATTCAGAACTGAAAGCAAAAGTAGAAGAGTTAGAAAAAAGTATGGAACAATATAAAACAATAGAATCAACACTACAAAGTACATTAGTAATGGCTCAAACAACTGCAGAAGATGTAAAAAAAGTGGCGAGACAACAAGCAGAACAAATTGTTAATGAAGCTAAAGATACAGCAAAACAACAAGTGACTGAATTAGAAAATCAAATTATTCTAAAGAAAAAAGAATTAGATGATATAAAAAAACAATTTGATATATATAAAGCAAAAATGGAATCACTTTTGATATCACAATTGGAATTAATAAAAGATATTAATAAAGAGGATGAATAAATTAATATACAAAAGATGACTATCTGAGAGAGGGTAGTCTTTTTTTTGTACCTATTTTCAAAATAGAAGCATTTAAATATTATATAAGCTTTTTTGTCTTAAAATATATAAAAAGCACAAAAAACAGGGAATATATTACAGAACTGTTAAATATATGTTACATTTCTATTAATACTATTGACCCTTTTTATAAAAAAGAATAAAATGTTACTATCAAAAGAAAGGTAAGTCATATGAGAATAATAAGCGGAAAAGCAAGAGGAACAAAATTATATACATTAGAAGGGGAAAATACAAGACCAACATTAGATAGAGTAAAAGAGTCTGTATTTAATATTATTCAAAATGAAATACAAGATTGCATATTTTTAGATTTGTTTTCAGGAAGTGGAGCGATAGGCTTAGAAGCAATAAGTAGAGGGGCTAAAAAAGCAATTTTGTGTGATAGTTCTAAAGAAGCAATTTCAGTGATTGAAAAGAATATACAAAAAACACATTGTGAGAAATATATAGAACTATATTGCGAAAAATATGATTTTGCCTTAAAAAATAGAATAAAAGAGAAAGTAGATATTGTATATATAGATCCGCCATATAAAACGGATTTTGCATATAAATCAATTGTGCTGTTACTAGAAAGAGAATTATTAAAAGAACAATCTATTGTTATAATTGAAACAGACCAAGAAGAAGTAATAGACGATATAAAACAATTAGATATAGAAATTATAAGTCAAAGAAAATATGGACGAGCACATATTATATTTCTAAAAAGGAAATAAGAGCAGAGAAAGGGGTAAAAACCAATGGAAATATTCACATTACTAGACACTTTGGAAGACTTGTTAGAAGAAGGTAGAGCATTACCATTTTCTTCTAAAGGAATTGTAGACAAAGAGCAATTTATGGATATTATTAAAGAAATTAGAATAAAGCTTCCAGATGAGTTGAAACAGGCTAAGTGGATAAAAGAGGAAAGACAACGTATATTAGTTGAGGCTCAAAAAGAAGCTGATAATATTGTGAAAGAAGCTGAAAATAGGATTATATCAATGATTGATGAACATGAAATAACAAGAAAAGCATATGACCAAAAAACAGAAATTATAGAAACTGCAAATGAAATGTCTAGAGAAATTTCTAAAGGTACAAAAGAATATGCAGATACTTTATTAGCAAATACTGAAGGTATAATTCAAGAAACATTAGATAAGTTGGGTACAAGTATGACAGAAGCTTTAAATTTGATGCAAATATCATTAGAAGATACAATTAAAACATTAGAAAATAGTAGAAAAGAATTAGAATAATAATTATATATGGGATTTCCAGAGAATCAAAAGTCAGATGTCAGAAGTCAAAAAGCAAGACTTTTGAAATCTGATTTTTATGTATGTTACAATTTTGATTTTAAAGATTATCTACTCGCTCCCAGGAGTGTATATATTAATTTTTTTAGGCTCCCCCAAGTAATTCCTACTCGTATCCTCCTAAAAAATTGAATATATAAACTCCTTCGCGCTATTTAAAGTGATTTATTCTAAATTGTAACTAATATATCAAAAAAATAAGAGCAAATTCTTAGTTTAAGTTGAATAGTATTTGATATTGTATTAAAATTAGTATATAGAAAAATTGATTGTATTATAGAAATAATTATGGAGGGAAAAGATGGCTAAAAAAAGAAGATATAAAAAGAAGAAAAAGACAGCGTCAAAATTAGATGTTACAGTAATAGCATTAATTGCAGCAAGTATACTTTTAGCTGTTTTAATTTATACAAAATCAGGAGTGATTGGCTCAAAATTAAATGAAATTTTAGGTGGTATGTTAGGAATTGTTCAATATGTACTACCAATTGGAATTTTTGCACTTGCAATTAAATTAGCATGTGATGGAAATGAAGAAATAACATCTAAGATGATTAAATATATTATAGCAATTATTAGTATATCAGTGATGTTTAGTGTGTTTCAAGTTTCATCAGGAGAATTATCATATACAAAAGAGTTATCAGAAACAGTAAAAGATGCTTATTTTTTAGGATCACAAAGTAAAGGTGGAGGTGCAATTGGAGCAGTTGGCGCAGTTCCACTTGAAAAAATGTTAGGTCAAGTAGGTGCAGTGATTTTCTGCATAGGTGTAGCTGGAATATTAATTGTATTTACATTTGGTATTAATTTATCAGAGATAATTAATCTATTTGTAGAAAGAATGAGAGAAAGAAGAGAAGCTCAATTAGAAGAAAGGCTAGAAGAAAAGGAAAATTATAATAGAGAAAAAATTAACAGAGTGAAAGAAACAGCATCACAAAGAAGAAAAAGAGAAAGAGAAGAAAAACGTCTTAAGGCTCAAATGGCTCAATTGGAAATGGATAATAATCAACCAACAGAAGAACAAATAAAAATTAATTTTGGTGGAAGAATAGTAGATGGTATGGACGAAAAATCAGGTTTAAAAAAGTATGACCATTCAAATGATAATTTAGAGCCATTAACAAAACAATCAAAATTACAAAAGAAATCTATAGCACCAGAAATAGATGAGAAACCAACAATGGAGCCAGATGTTATAGAAGCTAATTTATTTGAAGATGTTGAAGAACAAAAAGAAGAAAAGAAAAAAGCAGTATTACAATTGGAACATAGTGTAATTGTAGAAGATGAGCATTATGAATATCCACCAGTTGAAATATTAAGTAAGCCAGCAAAGAAAACACTAAAAGGTGGGGCAAAAGCATTAACAGATACAGCAGCGAGATTGCAAAAAACATTGTATAGTTTTGGTGTATCTGCAAAAGTAGAAAATGTTTCAGTTGGACCAGCTATTACAAGATATGAATTAAAACCAGCTGAAGGAGTTAGGGTTAGTAAAATAGCAAATCTTGCTGATGATATTGCTTTGAATTTAGCTGCTGAAACAATTAGAATTGAAGCACCAATACCAGGAAAACAAGCAGTTGGAATAGAAGTACCAAATCAAGAAAAAGAAGCAGTACATCTAAGAGAAGTTTTAGATAGTACAGAATTTACAAAGTCTAAATCTAAATTATCAATTGCACTTGGAAAAGATGTTGCAGGAAATATACAATTAGCAGATATTGCAAAAATGCCACACGTATTAATTGCAGGTTCTACTGGTTCAGGAAAAAGTGTGTGTATTAATACTATTATCACAAGTATTATTTATCACGCAAAACCAAGTGAAGTAAAATTTGTTATGGTAGACCCGAAAGTTGTTGAATTATCAGTATATAATGGAATACCACATTTATTAATACCAGTTGTAACTGACCCAAGAAAAGCCGCAGGTGCATTGGCTTGGGCTGTACAAGAAATGGACGATAGATATAATAAGTTTGCAAGTAAGGGTGTTCGTGACTTAAGTGGATATAATAAAGCTATAGAAAAAGATGAAGAAGTAGGAAAAATGCCACAGATTGTAATTATTATAGACGAGCTTGCAGACTTAATGATGGTAGCTAAAAATGATGTTGAAGATGCAATTTGTCGTTTAGCACAAAAAGCAAGAGCGGCTGGAATGCATCTAGTTATTGCAACACAAAGACCATCAGTAGATGTTATTACAGGATTAATAAAAGCAAATGTACCATCAAGAATAGCTTTTGCAGTATCATCACAAGTTGACTCGAGAACAATATTAGATAGTGTTGGTGCAGAAAAGTTATTAGGAAAAGGTGATATGCTATTCTTCCCATCAGGAGCATCAAAACCATCAAGGGTGCAAGGTGCATTTGTGTCAGATGATGAGGTGGAAAAAATTGTTGATTTTATTAAGTCAAATGGAACTGCAACTTATAGTGAAGATATATTAGAAAGTATTGAGAATAGTAATAAGACAGATAAAGAAATTGCTCAGGAAAAAGACCAAGATGATGATACTGATCCGTTTTTAATGGATGCAATTCAAACAGTTGTGGAAACTGGTCAGGCTTCAACTTCTTTTATTCAAAGGAGATTTAAAGTTGGTTATGCTAGAGCAGGTAGAATTATAGATCAAATGGAAGAAAGAGGAGTTATTTCAGGCTATCAAGGTAGCAAGCCAAGAGAGGTTCTTATGACTTTGGATAGGTTGAATGAACTTAAAATGGGTACATCTCCTGAAACGGAAACTTCAGATGAGGCTACTCAATAATGTTGTATTATAGATTCTGAATAGTATGTTAAATGGAATGTTAGTATATAAATATTTCATTGTAATTACTTTTGCATTCAGTTATAAATAATAAATTTATGAAATGATGAATGCAAGTGGAATTATATTACAAATTATTGAATTAACAAATGGGAGAATCTTGGGACTTGTATTTGAGAGGGGCCTATTTGTTAATTCTAGAATTTGTTTTATAATGTAGCGTAGCTGAAGAATGAATAAATTTATTATTTATAACTGAATGCTAACTAATATATAAATAGAAAGGAGAAAAACTTTGCCAAAGAGAAAGAACGATAATTTTTTAGACAAAATAGTGAAAAAAGATTACAATAATGAATTAGAAAAAGTTTTAGAAAAAAAGTACTTTGATGAAAATGTGAAAAGTATTCTCCTTAGCATATTGTATAAAATAGAAACAGCGTATAAAGACTACGAAAAAGTAAAACAAGATGTAATACCAAAAGATGAATTTATACAAAATATTATAAATCAGATACAAGAAAATTGTGAGACAATAAAATTAGTTAAGCCTAATTCAGAAGAAAGCAAAATTATAGGAAACAGAACTTTTTTAGTTAATAAAGATAAAAAAAGTATTATATGTTATCCTATTGAAAGAAAAGTATTATATTGCATTTCTAAAATTAGTAAAAATGATGAAATTGTAAAAGAAAACTATTTTTTAGCCCATCAAACTTTGTCAAATCTAGTAAATGTAGGAAACAATATTAATACTGTAGAGCCAATGAGAGATTTTAACGGATATTCTTGGACTACGATACCTAGAGAAATTGAAAGTATTAAACATAACTTAATTTATCAAAATTTAAGAATATTAATAGGAGAGCAATTTTTAGACAAATGGATTTATAATAAAGAATTTATTATTGATTATATAGAATTATTAAAGGAAAGACTTGTTAAAAATTATGGAAAAGTGGAAGGTGTAGAACTATTAGAAGCCTTGAAACAATTATCAGTTTTAATTGCTGTGAAATATAATAAAAAAGCACAAGAAGAAATATTTGAAATAAAGCAGGAATTAGAACAGCAGATAGAGAATGCACAAGATAGTAGAAGATTTGTACAAGAAACTACAAAAGAAAAAGAAAGATTAACAAATAAAATAAAATATATAGATGAAACTCTTAATAATAAAGAAATGCTTAAACAAGAGTATATCAAACGAAACGAAGCTTTGTCATTAAATGATAAAATATTTAGTGTTAGAATATTATCAAAAATAATGGAAGAAGAAAGAGAAAAATATATAGAAAAAATAGAAAGTTTAGATAAATTATTAAATCCAAAAGAATATTTGAAATATAGGAGAGAACTAGAAAAAAAAGAAAAATATGTAGTTTTGTTAAATAAGGATAATTTAGATGAAGAAATTGATAAATTAATAATAGATTTTCAAAAACAATTTTTAAAATCATATGAGTTAAAAGCAAAAAGAGTAGAAACAAAGCAAGAAGTTATAAAAATGATATATGAATTTAGATATTATTGTATGATTCCATATGATCAAGAACGATATATATATCAAATAAAAGATATAGAAAAAATAATGGAAAGAATTCAAAAATTATTAATACGAAAAGCAGGAGAACTAAAGGCTATTAACATTTTTTCAAAGCATGACAAAATAAATTACGATATGTTAAAGAACATATTTAATACTAGAATTATCAATTTAGAGGAGTTATGCATTAAGGTAACAAAAGAAAAAGATAAGTTTTTTGTTCAGCTATTTGATGAAAATGTATTTGAAGAGAAAAACGAGTTTGGAGATATCAATAATGTTAAAACAAAAGATTTAGAAATTAGAATGAATAAAAAAGTAAACATTTTCTTATAAAATTAAATGGAGGTTGATTTATGAAAATAACATTTTTAGGTGCAACAAGAACAGTAACAGGTTCTAACTTTTTAGTAGAAGCAGCAGGAAGAAAGTTTTTAGTAGATTGTGGAATGTGGCAAGGAAAAGCTGAAATAGAAATGGAAAATGCAGAAGATTTTGCATTTGATCCAAAAGAAATAGACTTTATGTTATTAACACATGCACACATAGACCACTCAGGAAGAATTCCAAAATTATATAAAGAGGGATTTAGAAATAAAATTTATGCACACAAAGCAACATGTGATTTATGTACTTTAATGTTACCAGATAGTGGACATATTCAAGAAATGGAAAATGAGTGGAAAAACAAAAAAAGAATGAGAAAAGGAGAAAGAGAAGTTCCACCATTATACACAGCAGAAGAAGCGGTAGAATCTTTAGAAGTATTTGAACCTGTTAAATATGATGAAATTATAGAAATTACTCCAGAAATACATGTAAGATTTAATGATGCAGGACATATGTTAGGTTCTAGTATTATAGAATTATGGGTAAAAGAAGATGGAAAAGAAACAAAAACAGTCTTCACAGGGGATATTGGAAATAATGATATTCCATTATTAAGTGAGCCAACAATGATAGAAGACACAGATTATCTTGTTATGGAGTCAACATATGGAAGTAGAATGCACTTAAGAAATGATGAAAAAGCAAAAATGTTTTTAGATATTGTTTCAGAAACTTTAGACAATGAAGGAACAGT
The DNA here is from genome assembly GCA_947572725.1 of uncultured Clostridium sp. GTDB lineage: Bacteria > Bacillota > Clostridia > TANB77 > CAG-508 > CAG-269. The sequence continues at coordinate 21,095 of CANPDB010000024.1, forward strand.
AGTAATACCATCATTTGCAGTTGGAAGAACACAAGAGATTTTATATGAAATAAACAGACTAAAAGATATAATAGATGATGAAGAATTTAAAAGAAAATACAAAAAATTAATGAAAGCATCTGTATATGTAGATAGTCCGCTTGCAATATCAGCAACAGAAGTATTCAGAGAAAATATGGAACTATTTGATGAAGAAACACAAGAACAAATAATGCAAGGAGACAATCCATTAGAATTTCCAGGACTAAAATTTACAAAAACAGCAGATGAATCAAAAGCATTAAACGAAGACAACACACCTAGTATAATAATATCTGCAAGTGGAATGTGTGAAGTAGGAAGAATAAAACATCATCTAAAACACAATTTATGGAACCCGATATCAACAATATTATTTGTAGGATATCAAGCACCAGGAACATTAGGATATGGCATTGTTAATGGAGCTGAAAAAGTAAAGATATTTGGAGAAGAAATAGCAGTAAATGCAAGAATAGAATATATAGAAGGATATTCAGGACATGCAGACCAAGAGGGATTAATGAATTTTATATATTCATTCATAAAAAAACCAAAACACATATTTATAGTCCATGGAGAACCAGAATCACAAAGCATATTACAAGAAAAAATTGAAAAAGAAACAGGAATTGGAGCAACAATACCAGAATTTGGTGAAACATATGAATTAAATGAGCAAATAGAAATGACACACAAAATAGAAAGAAAAGTAGAGAAAACAATTAGAACAGAAATACTTGCAAGACTAGACAAATTAAAACTAGAAATTAAAGATATGGACGAATATGTAAGACAAGATATAGATGACAAGAACTTAAGAGATGAAGACATATTTAGAATTAATGAAAAAATGAAAGACCTTGAAAAACAAATTATAAATGTAATTGAAGGCTAAGTTGCCAACGGTTCCGGGTTTAAATGGCAACTTATATTTTAAGATAATTATTCGATTACAAAAGTTTGTAATTATAGAAATTTTATAGCACTATTCATAGTGATTAATAAGAGGGTTGCCATTTAAACCCGGAACCGTTGGCAACTTGGCAAACAAAGGAGAAGAATATGAAATATTTAAATGAAGGAATTATTGGAAATAAGAATATGTTGGCTACTTTTACTGAGAAAGGAGAATTGTTAAGGCTATATTTTCCTTTTAAAGATAGTAAGCAATATATTAATTTTTTTCATACTGGTGTGAAAATTAATGATTCGGATTTGATTTATTTACATGATGATATTAATAATGTTTATAAGCAGTATTATGATACAGATACTAATGTTTTAAATACAGAGGTTACAAATACATATTTTAATTTAAAAATTGTGCAAACAGATTATATGCTTATGAAAGAAAATTTATTGGTTAAAAAATATGTGTTTTTAAATGAGGGAAAAATAGATTTAAATACAAAGTTTTATATTCATTCTGAATTGCTTTCTGATAATAATAATTTTGTTGGCTGTAAGATAATTGATGGCGGTATGCTTCAATATGCCCACGACTTTGCTGTTTCGACTTTTGCAAAGGGAAATGATATTTCAGGTCATCAAATTAATGGTAGTAAAGATACTATAAAAAGAGGAGATATTTATGATAAAGATTATATTGGAATGTCAAAAGATTCTAGCGTTTGCTATGATATAGGAAATATTAAACCAAATGAAAAGAAATTATTAGAAATTTGTATATTAATAGATGAAAATAAAAATGTTTCTGAAATGGAAACTGAGGTTAATAGAATTAAAAAAATTGATTTGAATAAAGAGTATAATGATACTAAAGCTTATTGGAGAAAATATGTTAAAGCTCATAATGGACTTAATTTAAAAGAGCCTAAGAATAGTTATGAGGAAAAAATATATGAAATTTATAAAAGAAGTATTTTGTTATTTCCATTATTAACAAATCAAGATACAGGTGGAGTTATTGCAGCAGCTGAGGTTGATGAAAATTTTACAAATTGTGGAAGATATGCGTATTGTTGGCCTAGAGATGCAGTTTTTATTACTAAGGCATTAGATATTTTAAATATGGAAAAGGAAACTGAAAAATTTTATAAAGTATTTTGTAAAAAGACACAAAGTAAAAATGGAATGTGGGAGCAAAGATTTTTTACAGATGGAAAACTTGCTCCATGTTGGGGATATCAAGTAGATGAAACAGCTAGTGTTGTTTATGGTGTCTATGAACATTATAAACATTCAAAATCAGAAAAATTTTTAAAAGATAATTTACATATGTGTGAAAAGGCAGTTGATTTTCTAAAAAGATATGTTGAAGATTGGTTGAATGTTAAAGCAATAGATGAAAAAGATAAAGATATTGTTAAAGAAGAAATGGAGCAATCATTGAGTAATCAAAATGTAGAACATAAATATCATGTAAGTTATGATTTATGGGAAATGAATGAGGGAATTCATTTATATTCATTAGCTAGTATTTATTCAGCATTTGATTGTATGGAAAAAATTTATAAAGTACTTGGTAAATCTGTTTCTGAATTTGAGAATAATAGATTAAAAGAAGAAAAAGTTTCTAAAAATATAAAACAAATTGAAAAGTTACAAGTAGAGATTAAAAAATATATAAATGAAAACATGTATGATGAAGAAAAGAATTCTTATGTAAGAAATACAAATGACAGGAAAATGGATATTAGCATTTTAGGTGCAATTACTCCTTTTAATGTATTCAAACCAAAAGAAAATAAAGTAAGAAATACAATTGAAAGAATAAATTTGACTTTGAGAACATATACAGGTGGATACCAGAGATTTGAACAAGATCATTATATGAATGGAAATCCATGGGCTATTGCTAATTTATGGATGACTTTGTATTATTTGGAAACAGGTGAGAATAAAAAAGCAAAAGAGAGTTTTGATTTTGTGGTAAAAACTGCAGGTAAACATTATCTTTTAGGAGAACAAATAAGTAATGAGACTTTGAAACCTAATTGGGTTATTGGACTTGGTTGGTCACATGCAATGTTTATTATTGTTTTAGAAAAGTTGTATGGAAAGAATCAATTAAAGTAGAAAAGTGAGGGGAAATAGTTGGGACAAGATAAGAAGTATCAGCAATATTTGTTAAGATTTTCATTTCCTATCATAATAAGTGGAATTTTTATGACGTTAGCAAATGTTGTAACAAATATGATAATTAGTTATATGGGAACAGATGAATTATTAGCTAAAAATATCTTTTCTAAATATAATAGTTTATATTTAGCATTCAATTCTGGATTTGCTCTAATATTTGCTAACTATTATTTTAGGTACCTTAAGCAAGAGACAAAAAAGAAGAAAATTTTTAAAATGAGTATAATGGGAATAGGATTCATATCTATTCTTATTATGTTTTTGTTTATAGCCTTTAGAAAAAGCCTATTTAATTTATATTGTAAAGAAACAAATGCAACAGTTATTTTTAATTTTTATTCAAATATAAGAGCAATATGTTTTCCAATCATAGGAATTAATGCATTTTTAAGTTATATACTTTCTGAAAAATATCGAAAAAGGATTTTATTAGGAAATATTATTGCACTTGCCATTGAAATTATTTTAGTAGCAGTAGTTGTATTTAAAACTAATTTTAACATGCAAATAATTGCTATTATTGAAATATTTGCAAGAATAATTAAATTAATCATTTTTATATATCCTTTTAGGAAGGATTTAGAAATAAGAGTTTTAGATGAATTTAAATTTGAAAATATAAAGAAATTGATCAATATTAATAAAAAAGTAATTACGATTTCTTTTATTACATTTATGAATGTATTTGTAGGAATGCTTGTTTTAAAGTTATATTCTTACGTAGATGCTTCAAAGATTTTATGTATTACAATAAGTGATGACATTTTAAACATTACTTCTAATTTATTTGTTGCATTATCAAATATTACAACAACGCAAATTAGCCCAGAAGTAAACAATAAAAAATTAATATTAAAAAGTAAAATAAAAAATATTTATAAATATATAAACAAGATGTATTTGTTATTTTTTATTATAACAATTCTGTTTTCTATTATATTTTTACAATTATATAATGTTAATACTGAAATATTAAGAAGTACTATGATTATTTTATGGATAAGATGTATTTTGTATATTGCTATACCATTAACAGATTTTCATATTTTGTTATTAAAAACAAAAATGGATGTAAAGAAACTATGGATAGTAGATACTGTATATGATTTTATTATATTATTTCTTAGTTTCTTTATATATAAAGTTTTGTTACTCGATTTAATTGGAGTTGTTTTTATATATAGCTTATTATTGTTCATACAAACAATAGCATCCAAAAAATTTGTGAAAGAAATGTATCAATAATTTTAAAAGAATACTGTCAATAACTTTTGAAAATGTCATAAAAAAATTTCAAAATTAACTTTTAATT
>CANPDB010000025.1 GCA_947572725.1 uncultured Clostridium sp.
TGTAAATAAAAAATCTAAACAAAAATACAAAAATAGTACAAACGAAAAAATTCTTGTATAGAAAGCTTGAAAGAAATTTTACTTTTATGTATAATATAGTTGATAATAAAAAATAATTTTATATATTAGTAAAGTCATGTTGACTTTCTAATATATAATGTATTGTAAGATTATATAGAGAAAATGTGTAATGAATTTTATACTTATAATAAAGTGAATTTATATTATATTTTAAAATCGTAGAAAAGGAACGTTAGTAAATGGAAATTAAAGATGAAAAGATAAGTGATTTATTAAAAAGAACAAAAGAATATAGAAAGAATTTATCAAACTCAAAATTTGATACTTTTGAAAATAAAGATTTTGGGGATTTTGGAGATATAGGAGATATTTTTAAATCATTTTTTCAAAAAGATAAAGAAAATTTTAATATGAATGATAAAAATAATATTTATTTGAAATGTAAAATATCAAAAGATGAAGCTTTAGAAGGTTGCATGAAAAAAATAAAATATAAACAAATCAATCAAAAAGGTATAAAAGAAATAAAAAAATTTGATTTGAAGATACCAAGTAATATAAAAGATGGTCAAAGTATTCTTCTACATAATGAGGGAAATTATATAAAGGAAAAAAATGTAATAAGTGATGTAGTCGTAGAAATTAAAGTTAAATAAAAAATAAACACACTAAGGGGGAGATGAACTATGGAACTATATGAAAAAAATGGAAATATATTATACATATTAAATGTATTAAAAAAATATAGTGATGAAGAACACAAATTATCAGTAACAGAGATAAGGAGAAAAGTAAAAGAAATATATGATATAGAAATCGACCCAAGAACAATTAGAAGAAACATAAACTTATTAAAATATAAACTAGATTATGACATAAGCACAAGGGAAGATAATGGAAAAGGATATTATATAAGTAAAGATCCAGAAACAGATTTTGAAGAGGGCGAAATTAGAGCTATTATAGATACATTTAGTTATTCAACATTTATTGAAGAAAAATTAGCCAGAGAAATAATAAAAAAATGTAAGAATTTACAAACTGTATATGAAAATGAAAAAATAAAAAATTATAAAGTATTTTCTCCTAAAGGCAAAACAAGTAATGTTGAAGTTATTAAAAATATTGAGGATATTTCTAATAGCATAATGAATAAAAATAAAGTTAAATTTGAATATTGGAAATATTGTATAGTTGGCGATAAAATCGAGAAGCAAATTGTAAGTACTCCAATAGTTTCGCCTTATGCTATTATTTATGATAAACAACAATTTTATATGTTAGGAATAAAAGAAGGAAATAGTGAATTTTTTCATTATAGACTAGATAGAATTAAAAATTTAATAGAGATTTCTGAAAAAATAAAAATAAAAAAATCTGATAAGGAAATAGAAAAATATGCAGATACCTCTGTAGAAGTATTTAGTGGTAATGAAGTAGAAATTGAAGCGGAATGTGATCAATATTTATTAGGGGAAGTTATTGAAAAGTTTGGTAGAAAAGTTGAAATTAGACCAATAACTAAAGAAAAATTTGTAATGAAATTATCAGTAAACCCAATAGGCTTTAAATTATGGGCAATGAGAAATCTAGATATAGTAACAGTTATAAAACCTATTAGTTTAGTAGAAGAAATAAAAAAAGTAATTGAAGATGCTAATAAAAGATACAATTAAAACAACGAAAAAACATACATTATATGACCAGATATGTTTAAAAACACTCTAAAATTATATATTATAATTTTAGAGTGTTTTTTCGTACAATATATAAAAAAGAAAGTGGGGATAATAAATGGAAAATTATATGAAAATATTACCAAACGATTTAGAAGCAGAACAGTCTGTCATAGGCTCTTGCCTAATCGATAGTAATTCTATTACATCTTCAATAGAAACATTAATACCAGAAGACTTTTACAGAGAAGACCATAAAATAATATTTAGTTGCATAGTTAGTTTATTTTCAAGAAATGAACCAATAGATGTTATAACTTTAAAAAACGAATTATCTTCAATAGGGAAAGTTGAAAAGGTTGGAGGATTAGAATACATTGCCAGTTTACCAGATAAAGTACCAACAACAGCTAATGTAGAAAAGTACATTAAAATAATAAAAGAAAAAGCTATTGCAAGAAACTTAATAAATATGTCAAATGAAATTGCAAAATTAGGTTTTGACCCTACTATTAATACAGAAGAATTAACAGAAAACGCAGAACGAAAAATATTTGAGATAACTCAAAAGAAAAATGCAAAAGGTGCTAGTAAATTAAAAGACCTAATAGTTACATCTGTTAGTAATTTAGAAGATCTTTATAACAATGGAAAAAAGAAAGGCATTCCAACAGGATTTATTAGTATAGACAGACGTATGGGTGGACTTAAAGGTTCAGAATTGATTATTTTAGCAGCTAGACCTGGTATGGGAAAATCAGCATTTGTTTTAAATATTGCAACTCATGTAGCTGAACACGAAAAAATACCAGTCCTTATATTTAATTTAGAAATGGGAAAAGAACAATTAACAGATAGAATTATTTGTAGTGAATGTTTAATTGATTCTACTAAATATCAAAATGGAAAATTAGAAGAGAAAGATTGGGTAAATTTAGCAAGTGGTATAGGAAAATTATCAGATACAAATATTTTCATTGATGATAACTCTTCTATTACTATTTCAGAAATAAGAGCAAAATGTAGAAAAATGCAAATGGAAGAAAACATTGGATTAGTTATAATAGATTATTTACAACTAATAACACCAAGTACTGGAAAGGGAAGTCGTGAACAAGAAGTTGCTGAAATAAGTAGAGCATTAAAAATACTTGCAAAAGAATTAAATATACCAGTTATAGCTTTATCACAATTAAGTAGAGCAAATGAAAAAAGAGGTGGTAATGATAATAAAAAACCTATGTTATCGGATTTAAGAGATTCTGGAAGTATTGAACAAGATGCAGATATTGTAATGTTTATACATAGAGAAGAATATTACAAACCAACTGCTGAGAATAAAGGGATAGCAGAAATTAATTTTGCAAAGCACAGAGCAGGGGAAACTGGAACAGAAGAATTGTTATGGCTTGGACAATATACAAAATTTGTAAATAAAAGTAACTATGAAAATGAATAAAATAGGAAGGAATGAGATAGAAAATGGAAATAAGTTATAATAATAAATATGATACAGAGGAAGTACTAAATGAGCTTGACACAATATATGGAGCTAGTAAATGTAAAGATGTATTAAAAAATTATATTACTTTTATCAGGCTAAAAAAGGAAAATGAAATATCTTATGGAAATTATAATATTTTTATTAGAAATCACTCTGAATACGGATTTTGTAAGGATGTAATTAAAGTGATTGGTAAAATATTAAAAACAGAAAATATTATTACTACATCATATAAATATTTAGAAAAAGAAGATATAAAAAAAGTAAATGAATATAAAAATATCAAAGAAATGGAAGAAGAACTATTAATTATTGATTCAAAAAAGATTGATATATCTCCTTTATGGTTAGTTCATGAAGTAAAAGAATTAATACCAAGATTCCCTAATAAAGTATTTGTAGTCATAGACAAAGATGAAAGAGAAGGCTTTTTTAATGCTAATGTTGGAGATGAAATTACTTGGACAATAACAATGGACAGAATATCAAAACAAGACAAGGAAAAGTATATTAGTAACATGTTAATAAAGAATCATATAGACATAGATTTAAAAAGTTCATTTATAGAATGTTTATCAGAAAATCCATTTTGGAAAGTTAAAGATGAATTGTTAAACATAATTTTAGAATGTAAAGCAAAAGAAATTAATATAATTGATGATAAAAAAGTAAAAGAACAATTACATAGAAATTACTATAATGAAAATCTAAAGCAATCCAAAAATAATAATGGATTAGAAAAATTAAATGGTATGATTGGGATGAAAGATGTAAAAGAACAGATTGAAAAGATTATTAATTTTATTCAAGTTAACCAAAGAAGAAAAAGTATGCCAGCATTACATATGTGCTTTAGGGGAAATCCAGGAACAGGGAAAACAACAGTAGCTAGAATAGTTGGAGAGATTTTTGCAGATATGAATGTGTTATCAAATGAGAATATATTTGTAGAAGCTCGGAAGAGCAGATTTAATTGGAAAATATGTTGGGCAAACTGCACCAAAAACAAGAGAAATGATAGAAAGTGCAAATGGAGGAGTCTTATTTATAGATGAAGCATATTCAATTGCATCTTATGTTCAAGATGAAGCGGGTAGAGATTATGGAGCTGAATGTATTGCAACATTAATAAAAGAAATGGAAGATAGAAGAGATAGTTTATGTGTAATTTTAGCCGGATATTCAAAAGAAATGGAACATATGTTAGAAGTCAATCCTGGGTTTGACAGTAGAGTGCAATTTAAAATTGAATTTCCAGATTATACAGAAGAAGAACTTTATAAAATTTTTAAAAATATGGCTAAAGATGGAAAATATAAATTATCATCTAATTTAAAAAATCCGTTAATTAATTACTTTAGAATAGAAAAACAAAAAGAAAATTTTGCAAATGCAAGATGTGTAAGAAATTTATTTGAAAAAATAAAATTTGAACAAGCACACAGAGTTTCAAAAAGTAAAAATGAAGATATTAACTTAATAAAAAAATGTGACATTGAGAATGTTTTATTAAAAATAAATCCAACAGAAACTAAGAAAGTTAAAATTGGTTTTTCTTGTTAAAAGGAGATGAAAAATAGTGAATATATATTTATTACAGTGTTCAATCACAAAATTGGGCGATAATTATGAAGTTCATAAAGAAAATGTCTTTTCTAGTTTAGAAATGGCTAGAAAAGTAGGAGTGAAATATTTAGAAGAAGAATTAAGAAATTATTATAATGAATATTTTGATAATGGTTGTCCTAAAGAAAAGGAATTAACAAAAGATGAATTATTTAGTTTATCTATAATATATGATTTTAGTATTACAGAATTTGATCCATATGTAACAGACAAGATAGAGAAATTTGAATACAAATATGATGAATATTTTTTACACGAACCAACACATAAAGTTTATTCTTATAATTATAATGGAGAATTATCTTTTATAGAAATTCAATATAAAACAATTCATCATAAACATAATAGAATTAATATAATAATGAAACCAAGTGATTTTGAAGAAGGTGCAGGAAAAAAATTCAAGATAGGAGATATTGTAGAGATAAAACCAGAAACAAGTGGGATTTTTGAAGAATATCAATTATCAGATAAGCTACATGTAATAACGAAAGTGCCAAAAAAAAGAAAAGGACAGAAATATTTTGATAATTCATACGATGTTATTACAAATCATAACTTGCTAGACAATGGTTGTCATGAAGATAGATTTAGAGAAAACGAAATAAGACTATATGAAGGAACAGTTGATGAAGATTCGCCCATTAAACTATTAAGTAGAATATATAAAGGAAAAATAAAAATATCATCAGAAAGAAGAATGGATTTAATTACAGGGAGAATTGCATTAAACGATGCACCGAGCTTTAGAGATATAAAAGAATTAAAATAAATAATTATTATAAGATAATATAAAAATTAATAGAACAGGAACAAATCACTTTTATACTTAATATACTTAAGTATAGAGGTGATTTTTTATGGCCTATTCAGATAGGGAATTAATTGCAAGAATTGTACAATGTGAAGCAGGGCGGAGAAGGCGATAATGGAATGAAAGCAGTAGCAACAGTAATAATAAATAGAGTAAATGCATCAGAAGGAGAATATGCAAGAATATCACAAGGAGGAAGTGTACGAAATATTATATATCAACCACGACAATTTGATTGTGCAACAGAAACATTATTAAACAAATACAATCCACAAAACATATATAATATGACACCAACTGAAGTACACTATAATATAGCGGATTGGGCATTAGCAGGAAATAAACTAAATGAAATAGGAGAGTGCTTATGGTATTTAAATCCATTTAGACCTACATGTAGTGGTACATTTCCAAGTAATGGTTCAGGCACATTTCATACAAGATTTGGAAATCATTGTTTTTATAGGCCGACTCAAAAATATTCACAAACATAAAGAAAGGGGAATTGAAAATGGCAATTTCAAATGAGAATAATATTAGCCAAAGAGAAAATAGACAAGGAGAACAACAGCAAAATAACACACCAGAAATATTAACAAACCCAATTTATACACCAGCATTTTTAAGAGAACAAATTGGAAAACTAATGAGAGTAGAATTTTTAATAGGAACAAACAATTTAGTAGATAGAATAGGAATTTTAGAAGATGTAGGAGCAAGCTACATATTACTTCGTTCTTTTGAAAATGATAGTTTAGTTTATTGTGACATATATTCAATTAAATTTATTACAATATCAACAACAGGAGTTTATGGAAATATGAACAACATGAATAATATGAATAACAGATATCATTATTATTAAAATATTAATAAATTATGTGCAGTAAGTTGTTTTAATTAGATTTATAATTAGAAACAACTTATTTTTTATATTGTAGGAAAGTTCTCCTAGTAGGAGGACTTTCTGTACAAGATAATTATTGAGCTTATTAGAATTTCTAAGCAATTATCATTGCATAGAAATTCTTAAAACTCTTTTTTATATATTATGAAAATCATCTTGAATTTCTAATGCTTTCCGATTTGTTCTTTAGTATAAATAATTAAAATAAGGTAAAAATAGAAATAAATTAATATTAAGATATAAAAAATTGCATATAAAATTTATCTTAATAATAAAAGGAAAGGAAGATAAAAATGGAGATTTTAAAAATATCAGAAGAAAACTTTAATGAGGAAGTTTTAAATTCAGATAAACCAGTACTAGTAGACTTTTATGCAGATTGGTGTGGCCCATGCAAACAAATGGCACCAATTATAGAAGAAGTAGCAGAAACTGTTTCAGATAATGTTAAAGTTGTTAAAGTAAATGTTGATGAAGAAAATAATTTAGCAGAACAATATGGAATTTCTAGTATACCAACTCTTGTATTTATAAAAAATGGAGAAGTTGTAAGAAATCTTGTTGGAATAAGAGATGCAGATGAGTTAATAGAATATATTAATAATATTTAATTGTGACAAAAGGGGCGCCCCTTTTTGTCACATAACTAATCTTTGCATATCTAAAGGTAAATCACATTCAAAACACATAGTATTTTTAAAAACAGGATGAAACAATTTGATTTTATAGCTATGTAAAGCTTGTCTATCAATTAAAGAAGATGGACTACCATAAAGAGTATCACCTAAAAGAGGGTGGCCGAATAGCAGAAAAATGTACTCTTATCTGGTGTGTTCGCCCTGTTTCTAATTTACACTTAACAAGAGAGTAACCTTCAAAGTTTTTTAATACTTCATAATGAGTAATACAATGCTTCCCATTTTCGTTAATACATCTTTCAATAATACTGTTAGGTTTTCTTGCAATAGGAAGATTAACTGTTCCATTAGGTTGTTTTAAATTTTTATCTACAATACATAAGTATTCTTTTTGAAAAATATGATTAAGCATTTGCTTTGAGAATTGTTCTTGAATATATTCGCATTTAGCGAAAATGACAACACCAGAAGTGTTTAAATCTAATCTATTTACAGGTCTTATTTTTTTGTGTAATCCAATTTTATCAAAATAAGCTTTTATACCATTTGATAGAGAATCTGAATAATGCAAATTTGAAGGATGAATTGCTATACCAGCAGGTTTATTAATAACTAAGAACCATTCATCTTCATATAAAATGTCTAAATTCATATTAGTAGAAACAATATTAGAATTATCTTCATCTTCAGATAAATCTACATTGATAATAGATCCAGATTGAACACAGATATTGGTATTTGCTATTTGATTATTGTATGAAATTTTTTTGTTCTTTATTAGCTTTATTCTTAATCTATTTGAAATTTTAAACTCATCTATCAATATGTCATTAATTGTTTTATTCTTATCTTTTTGTTTTACAGTATAACTTAAATTCATCTTCATTTCCTAACTATGATTTATTTATTAAAAGTATAATTAAATATAAAAGTAGTGTCAATAGAAAATGTAATGGCAATGATTTAAAATTAAATTATACAAATTTAAAATTTGTATACTACTCGCTCCCAGAAGTGTATATATTAATTTTTTTAGGCTCCTCCAAGTAATTCCTACTCGTATCCTCCTAAAAAAATTGAATATATAAACTTCTTCGCGCTATTTTAAGTTATTTAGTCTGAACAGGAACAATTATACCAATTTAATTTTAAGTGATTGCCATAAATAACTTGATTTTAAATTGTTTAATAGATATAATGAATAAGAAACATGGTTAAAAAATTGAGATCTTTTCTAACGAGACTAGTATTGTAAGGAAGGAATGAGATTAAAGATGGAAAAACAAGAAATAATAAACAATAAAGAAAACAAAGAATATATAATGCAAGCAGTAAGAGAAAACGGTAAATTCTTAGAATTTGCATCATCTAAATTACAAGATGATGAAGAAGTAGTAAAAGAAGCATTAAAACAAGATGGAGAGGCATTAGAGTTTGTTAGTAATAGACTAAAAAACAAGAAAGAAGTAATTATGTCAGGAATTCAATCTGCTCCATGGACAATTTGCTATGCATCAGACAAATTAAGGGCAGATAAAGATTTAATCCTAACTAGTTGTAAAGAATATGGACAAGCTTTATATTATGCAAGTGAAGAGTTAAGAGATGATAGAGAAATAGTAAAAACTGCTGTTGAAAATAAAGGCATTATTATAAAATATGCAAGTGCTCGTCTGCAAAATGATAAAGAATTAGCTGAAATTGCAGTAAAACAAAATAAACAAGCATATCATTTTATATCAGAAGAATTAAAACAAGATGAAGATATTAAAAATATTATGAGTTAAAAAGATAATTGCAAATATTAATGAAAGCTAAAAAATATCTTAATTTAATTAGTATATATAAAAGTAAAGTATTCTGCTGTTATTATATTAATAACAAGTTAAATAAGGAGAATAGAAACAATGAAAAAAAGTGAAAAAGGTTCTATAACAATATATGTATTATGCTCATGTTTATTAATAATGCTAGTATTAGTAAGCATATTTATGAGAAATCAATCAAAAATAGTAAGTCAAAGACGACAACAACAAATAATAGAAGAACAATATAATAAAGACGAGAAGATAGATGAAATATATGAAGAAACAGTAAAGAATTTACAAAATAATGGAGGAATATAATGAGAATTAGATATAAGAAATGGGCAAGGCCAGAGCTGGAAGCAAGTCAATTTTACGAAGATAACCCAGAACAATGGAAAGGAAAGTGGAAAGAACATTTTGAAAGAAAACAAAATCCAATTCATTTAGAACTAGGTTGTGGAAAAGGTCAATTTATTTCTAATTTAGCAGTAGAAAATGACACAATCAATTATATTGCTATCGACTTAGTAGACGCAATGCTTGGGTTAGCTAAAAGAAATATAGAAGCAACTTATAAAGAAGCAGAAAAGGAAACAAATAATGTTTTTATAACAAGATTTGATATAGAAAGAATAAATTTGATATTAGATAAAAAAGATGAAATTGAAAGAATATATATAAACTTTTGCAACCCTTGGCCAAAAGGAAAACATAGAAAAAAGAGATTAACACATACAAGACAACTTGAAAAATACAAAGAGTTTTTAAAACCAGAAGCGGAAATTTATTTTAAAACAGATGATGATAGCTTATTTAAAGCAAGTTTAAACTATTTTGAAGAAAATGGTTTTGAAGTAATATCAAAAACTTATGACTTACATAATGAACTTATCTTTGAAAAAAATATAGAAACAGAACATGAGAAAATGTTTACAGAACAGGGAATAAAGATTAAAGCATGTATAGCTCGTTACTATACATAGCTAATTTATATTGGCTAAATAGTGCTGGAAGGGTTGTAATTATTTATAATTATTTATATAATGTAAAAGAAATAAACAAGGAGGAATAAAATGTCATTTATAGATGAAATAAAACAAAGAGCAAAACAAGACATAAAAACAATAGTATTACCAGAAGCAGAAGACATTAGAATATTAGAAGCAACAGAACAAGTACTAGAAGAAGGATATGCTAATATAATTTTAATAGGTAATAAAGAAAAAGTAGAAAACAAAGCAAAAGAAAATAATATCAATATAGAAAAAGCAAAAATAGTAGAGCCAGAAAAATCAGAAAAATATGACGAATATGTTAATCTATTATATGACCTAAGAAAACATAAAGGAATAACAATTGAGCAAGCAAAAGAATTAGTTAAAGATCCAGTATATTATGGAATGTTAATGGTAAAAGACGAAAACAGTCAAGCAGATGGGCTAGTATCAGGAGCAGCGCACTCAACATCAGATACATTAAGACCAGCATTACAAATATTAAAAACAGCACCTGGAACGAAATTGGTTTCTGCATTTTTTGTTATGGCAGTACCAGATTGTAAATATGGCGAAAATGGGACATTTATATTTGCAGATAGTGGATTAAATGAAAATCCAGATAGTGAAGCATTATCAGAAATAGCAATTTCATCAAGTAAAAGTTTCAAGCAACTAGTACAAAAAGAACCAAAAGTAGCTATGCTTTCATACTCAACATATGGAAGTGCGAAATCAGAATTAACAGAAAAAGTAATAGAAGCAACAAAAAAAGTAAAAGAAAAACAAACAGATTTAATAGTAGATGGAGAATTACAACTAGATGCAGCAATAATACCAGAAATTGCACAAATGAAAGCACCAGGAAGTCCGTTAAAAGGAGAAGCAAACGTACTAGTATTTCCAGATTTAAATACTGGAAATATAGGATACAAATTAGTACAAAGATTAGCAAAAGCTGAAGCATATGGACCTTTATGTCAGGGAATTGCAAAACCAGTTAACGATTTATCTAGAGGTTGCAACAGTAGAGATGTCGCTGGAGTTATTGCAATTACTGCTGTCCAAGCTAAGAAAAATTAATAAGGTTGCCATCGGTTCCGGGTTTAAATGGCAATATTTTAATAATTAGTATAAATAGTGCGAGGAGTTAATATAATTATATATTTTTGAACGACTCCGGGGTGACCGTTCAAAAATTCTGAAAAAGTTTATATAAACTTTTTCTTAGAATTTTTAGAATGGGGCAGTGAAAATAATATATAATTATATTAACTTCGGGAACGAGTAGAAATTTTAAATAAATGTTGCCATTTAAACCCGTCCCTAATGGCAACTTAAAAGAAAAAGGAGGAAAATTTGAAAGTTTTAGTTTTAAATTCAGGAAGTTCTTCATTGAAGTACCAAGTAATTGATATGGAAACAGAAGAAACGTTAGCAAAAGGATATTTTGAAAGAATAGGTCAATCAAATTCTTTTTTAACGCATAAAGTAAAAGAAGAAAAACACAAATTTGAGCATTATGCTAAAGATCATGAACAAGCAATTAAATTTGTGTTAAGTAGAATTATGCATAAACAGTATGGCGTAATTAAAGATTTAAATGAATTACAAGGAATTGGACATAGAGTTGTACATGGAGGAGAGAAGTTTTCAAATCCAGTATTAATTACTGATGAAGTAATTAAAGAAATTAAACAATGTAGTGAATTAGCTCCATTACATAATCCTGCAGCAATTTTAGGTATAGAAGCTTGCAAAAAAGTTGCACCTAATATTAAAATGGTAGCAGTATTTGATACAGCTTTCCATCAAACAATGAAAAAGGATAAATATATTTATCCAATACCATATAAGTATTATGAAAAATATGGTATTAGAAAATATGGATTTCATGGGACTTCTCATCAGTATGTTTCAAACAGAGTAGCAGAACTAATGAATACAGATATAAAAAGTCTAAAAATTGTTAGTTGTCACTTAGGGCAAGGAGCAAGTGTATGTGCAATTAAAGATGGAATATCAGTAGAGACTAGTATGGGGTTGACACCACTTGGTGGAGTTTGTATGGGAACAAGAAGTGGAGATTTAGATCCTTCTATTGTGTCATATATAATGAAAAAAGAAAATTTATCTGTACAAGAAATGGAAGATATCCTGAATAAAAAATCAGGAGCATATGGAGTATCAGGAGTATCTGTTGATTTTAGGGATATTGAAACAGAAGCTTTTGCAGGAGATGAACGTTCTAAACTAGCTTTAGATGTATTTCACGAAACAGTTGCTTCATACATTGTCAAATGTGCAGTTGCAATGAATGGAATAGATGTTATTACATTTGAGGCAGGGGTTGGAGAAAAAGGTCAAGATTCTAGACAGGCTATTTGTGACAAATTAGCATTTTTAGGAGTTGAATTAGATAACGAAATTAACCAAGCAAGTAGAAATGCAGAAGCAAAAATTTCAAGTGAAAATTCAAAAATAGAAGTTTATACTATTCCAACAAATGAAGAAGTTATGATAGCAAGAGAAACTTTGGTTACAATTCACAGTTAATTTATATTTGCTAAAGATTTATAATATATTATTTTTTATCCATTCCCAACTGCTAACAGTTTGTAGATAAACTTCTGCGGTGCAGTTGCTCCTCGAATTTTATTACAAACTATATAAGAATTATTAAAATAAGGTTGAAAGTAAAAAGAAAAAAAGATAAAATATTTATAAAGAAAGGAAGAAAAAAATGAAAATATTAGTATTAAATTGTGGTAGTTCATCACTAAAATATCAATTAATAAATATGGAGACAGAAGAAGTTGTAGCATCAGGAAAATATGAAAGAATAGGAGAGCAAGAAGCGTTCATAACACATAAAGCAAATGGACAAAAGAAAGAAATAAAAAATTCAGCTTATAATCACACAGAAGCAATCGAATTTGCATTACAACAATTAATAAATCCAGAATATAAAGTAATAGATAACTTAGATGAAATCGATGCTATTGGGCATAGATTAGTTCATGGAGGAGAAAAAATATCAGAGTCAGTAGTTATTGACGATGAAGTTATTGATGTATTAAAAGAATGTACAGATTTAGCACCACTTCATAATCCAGCATCTATATTAGGAATTGAAGCTTGTAAAAAAGTAATGCCAGGAAAGCCAATGGTTGGTGTATTTGATACTGCGTTCCATCAAACAATACCACAAGAAAAATATATTTATCCAATACCATATAAATATTATAAAAATTATAAAATAAGAAAATATGGATTCCATGGAACATCACATATGTATGTATCTCAAAGATTAGCAGAAATTGAGGGGAAACCAATAGAAAATTTGAAGGTAGTAACTTGTCATTTAGGTCAAGGTTCTAGTATATGTGCTGTAAAAGGTGGAAAATCAATAGATACGAGTATGGGACTTTCACCATTAGGAGGAATCCCAATGGTAACAAGAAGTGGAGACATGGATCCATCTGTTTTAACATATATTATGAAAAAAGATGATTTATCAGCTGATGAAATGGAGGCAATTTTAAATAAAGAATCAGGAGTTTCAGGAATTTCAGGTTTAGCACCAGATTTTAGAATTATAGAAGAAGCTGCAAATGAAGGAAACGAAAGAGCTAAAATAGCAATGGAAAGCTTTAAATATGCAATAGCAAGTTATATAGCAAAATATGCAGTAGCAATGAATGGCGTAGATGCAATTGTTTTCACAGGTGGAGTAGGAGAAAATCAAATTAATATTAGAAAAGGAATTTGTGAACAATTGACTTTTATGGGAGTAGAAATTGATGAAGAATTAAACAATATGAGAGGAGAAGAAAAATTAGTTTCTAAATCAAGCTCAAAAGTTAAAATTTATGTAATTCCAACAAATGAAGAATTAATGATTGCAAAAGAGACAAAAAGACTTGCTAAATAGAGAAAAATGTCATATAATGTTATTGTATAAAATAATGGAGGATTAAAAAATGAAGTTTGAATTTGATGAAATAGGTATGAAAGAAGAAATAGAATTGATGAATCTACAAAGACAAATGCAACAAAATCAATCAAATAATAACCAAAGTATAGGATTTAATATGGATACACTATACAATTTAGCTGATAATGAAGAAAAATAGGATAAAAAGATATACATAAGAAAAGAGGATGTTATGAAAAAAGTAATAATAGATACTTTAAAGAAATACAAATGGAAAATAGCATTGCAAGTCATATTACTTCGGAATTAATATATATTTACTAACATATCCAGCAAAAATTGTTGGTAATATTGTGGATTTGCTATATAATTTACAAGATAATAAACAAGATATTTTAAACAATACATATTACTTAATTGGAATATGTATTGTTTTGCTAGTTGTAAGAGTTACTTGGAAATATTTTGAATGTCATATTTCTAGAGGGTTTGAGAAAGATATAAAGATAAAATTATTTGAGAGATTTTTGAAATTAAGATTAAAAGATATTCAAAACATAAAAAACGGAGAAATAATGTCTTATTTCGTAAAAGACACAAATGAAATAAGAAGTGCTGTTTATAGAATATTATCACATGGAGTAAGAATTCTTTTTACATTTATAATTGCAGCATTCCAAATGATAAGAGGGGTCAATTTAAACTTAACAATTGCTGTAATGTTTCCGATTATAATAGGATGTTATTTAATTGTAATAATAAAAAGATATGTTGAAATAAGTTTTAAAAAATCACAAGATATGTTCACGCAAATGTCTGAATATATTCAAGAAAGCACAGACAGTATAAGGACAACAAAAGCATATTCATGTGAAGGAGACCAATTAAAAGAATTTATCAGAAAAAATAAAAGAGTTCGTCAAAGTGACAATACAGTTGATGTTTACTCTAATTTGTTAAAAATGTGTTTAAATATATGTTTTGGAATTTGTTACTCAATTTCTTTATTATATGGTTCTAAATTAGTATTAGATGGAACAATAACAGTAGGAGAATTAGTTACATTTAATGGGTATATAGGATTATTTGTAGGGCCTGTTAGTTGGCTTCCACCGCTAATTGCAAGATTTAAAAGAGCACAGATATCATATGGAAGATTAGAAAAGATTTACGAATTAGAACCAGAAAAAATAAACAGTAAAAGTAATTTAGTAAAAGAAAAATTACAAGGGAATGTTACAATAAAAAACTTAAATTTCAATTATCCAGGTGTAATTGATAAGGCATTAGAAAATATTAATATAGACATAAAAAAAGGAGAAACTTTAGGAATTATAGGAACAATAGGAAGTGGTAAAACTACTTTAATGAACTTATTAGCAAGATTATATAGCATACCAAATGGAAAAATATTAATTGATGGAAAAGATATTAATGAGATACCAATTGAAGTTTTAAGAAATAATATTTGCTATATAACACAAGATAACTTTTTATTTTCATCAACATTAAAAGATAATATTAGCCTATTTAAAGATGAGTACAAAGAAGATGAAATAAAAGAAAGTACTAAAAAAGCTATTGTTTACGAAGATATTGAAAGAATGCCTGAAGGAATTAACACAGTTATTGGAGAAAGAGGTGGAGACCTATCAGGAGGGCAAAAGCAAAGAGTTGCTATTTCAAGAGCTTTCTTAAAAGAAAGTCGTATCTTAATTTTTGATGATACTTTTTCAGCATTAGATAATAGAACTTCTGAAAAGTTAATAGAGAATATTCAGGAATTGTCAGATGATAAAACATGTATCATTATTTCTAATAAAGTGTCAGATGTTAAATATAGTGATAAAATTATTGTATTAGATAATGGAAGTATTGTAGAAAGAGGAACTCATGAAGAACTTTTACAAAATAATGGAATTTATAGCGAGTTTTACAATCAACAGTCTACAAAAGCTGAGCCAAGTTTTTTAGCCTAATTATGAATATTTAATGTTTAATATATTCGCTCCCAGAAATTTATATATTAATTTTTTAGGAATATATAAAACACATTGTACACAAATTTATTACATAAATTTGTTATAAGAAAGGAAAAACTAATGAAAAATCAAACATTGCAGAGAATTTATAAAATGTTAAAACCACAAGCAAAGTCAATAATCATCATATCAATTTTAGCGATTATCATTAATATTGGTGAAGTAGCAAAACCATATTTAATTAAAATTGTAATAGATGATTATTTAAGCGCTGGATTATGGCAAAAAGGAATTATGACAGTTGGCATTATTGGTGCACTATATATAGCGATTGTATTAATAGGTAACATTTTAGATTTCATTGTTACTACTGCAACAAGTATGATGAGTGAAAATGTTATTTATTCCATCAGAAATAAATTGTACAAATACATACAATATGCAAATATTCCATTTCACGATAGGACACCATCAGGAACACTATTTGTTAGAATTACAAGCGATGTAGAAGATATTACAACATTTTTCAAAGATGTTGTTACTACATTTATCAAAGATATTGTAATGATTATTGCATTAGCAATAATGATGATAACACTTAATTATAAATTAGCATTAATATGTTTTATACTAATACCATTTGTTGCAATTACATCAATTATAATTACAAAAATTAGTAATAAAGCAAAAGAATATTCAAAAAGAATAAAAACAAAATTAAATATATTTTTAGCTGAATCTATTTATGGAGTAAAACTAATAAAAATATTTAACAGACAATACGAAAAAGAAAAAGAATGTGAAAAGTTATGTACAAAATTTTGGAAATCTAGAACACCAATGGCATTTACAGAAGGTTTTTTAGTTGCTTTAATGCTTGTTTTTGAAAATTTAGGAGTAGCACTTATAGTATGGGCAAGTGTTAAACATTTCTTTGGAATAAACTTAGATGTTGGTGTTATCTATATATTTATTACATATGTAAAACAAATCTTTGAACCAATAAATAGAATTGTCGAAAACTTTGAAACAGTCCAAGAAGCAATAGTTTCAATTAATAAAATATATGACATATTAGACCATAAAGAATATTTAGAAAACTTTGAAGAAGGAACAGAATTAGAAGAAATAAAAGGAAAAATAGAATTTAAAAATGTATGGTTTGCATATGAAGGAGAAAACTGGATATTAAAAGACGTTAGTTTTACAATAGAGCCTGGGCAAAGTATTGCACTAGTTGGAAGAACAGGATCACGGAAAAACAACAATAATCAACTTAATAAACCGTTTTTACGAAATACAAAAAGGAGAAATATTATTAGATGGCACTAATATCAAACAAATCAACCTACGTTCATTAAGAAAGAAAATAGGAATAATATTACAAGACCCATTCATATTTGCAAAAACAATAAAAGAAAACATCGAACTAAACGAAAACCTAACAGACGAAGCAATAATGGAAACAATCAAACTATCATCGGCAGAAGAATTTGTAAATTCATTACCAAATGGAATAGAAGAAATAGCACACGAAAGAGGAAGTTCATTCTCAGCAGGACAAAAACAACTACTAGCATTTGCACGAATATTTGCACACAACCCATCAATCTTTATACTAGACGAAGCAACAGCAAACATAGACACAAAAACAGAAGAACTAATACAAGAATCAATAGACAAAATATCAAAAGAAAAAACATCAATATTCATAGCACACAGACTATCAACAATAGTAAATGTAGACAAAATAATAGTACTAAACAATGGAGAAATAATAGAACAAGGAAACCACAACGAATTAGTTAATATTCCAGACGGTTATTACAGTAAATTATATAATGCATACTACAATAATTTGAGACAATAGGGGACGGTCCTCATTTGTCTCATTTTTTTGTAGTATTTTGTCGAATTTAAAAATTTCAAAAAATACTTGAAAAATAAAAAAAATATGCTATAATACTAAATAACATATGAATAAAAACTAAATCAAGGACAAAATAAATACTACAATATCTTAAAGAGAGCCAAAGGTAGCTGTGAATTTGGTAAGTAAAAAATATTTATTATCACCTTGTTGTTGCTAGCTGAAAAAAGTAAGCTAAGCCGTAAAACCTGCGTTAAAGGAAAATAAGAGAGTGGATTGTATATTTATATAAATTTACTAAAATAGGTGGTACCGCGGAATAGAGAAATCTTTTCGTCCTAAATAACTTAGGATGAGAAGATTTTTCTGTTTATATAATAGGAAAGTCATACTGACTTTCTATTATATAAAATACATTGTACACAAATTTATTTCATAAATTTGGCGCACGAACAAATTAACGAAAAGCCAAAGAATAAAGTTAAAATTATGCTAATATTAAGGCTTTCTGATTTGTTCTATAGTTACACTCGGTATAAATAAAATAAAAAAATGAGACAAAATTGGACCGTCCCAACTGTCTCAAAAGGAGGAATTTTTATGTATAAGAAAGTTGAATTGAAAGATGGTTTCGTGGGTATGGAACACGAAGTTGCAGAGAACTGGAAGAAAAAGGACATTATTAAAAAGAATTTTGCTATGAATGAGGGAAAAAGGTATTTTACTTTTTATGATGGACCTCCAACTGCTAATGGAAAGCCTCATGTTGGTCATATTGAAACAAGAGTTATGAAAGATATTATTCCTAGATATAAGGTTATGAAAGGCTATAAAGTTATTCGTAAAGCTGGCTGGGATACACATGGTCTTCCAGTTGAACTTGAAATTGAGAAAAAGCTTGGTATTTCAGGAAAAGAGCAAATTGAAGATTATGGCGTTGAAAAGTTTGTAAAAGAGTGTAAAGATAGTGTGTTTACTTATGTTTCTATGTGGGAAGAAATGACTAATAAGGTTGGCTATTGGGTTGATATGGAAGATCCATATGTAACATATCACAACAATTATATAGAGTCTGTATGGTGGGCTTTAAAACAAATGTGGGAAAAAGGTCTTTTATATGAAGGTCATAAAGTTATGCCATATTGTCCTAGATGTGGAACAGCTCTTTCATCACACGAAGTTGCTCAGCGGATATAAAGATGTTAAAGATTTAACTTGCATTGCTAAGTTTAAAGTAAAAGAAGGGCAACAGCTTCAAGGCGAAAACCTTGAACAAAACACTTATATTTTAGCTTGGACTACAACACCATGGACATTACCTTCTAATTTGGCACTTTGTGTAAATAAGACATATGAATATGCAGAAGTAAAAGTAAATCTTGCAAAAGAAGATGAACAAGCAAATTATGAAACATATATTTTAGCTAAAGACTTAATTGAGAAAGTTTTAAAAGATAAAGAATATGAAATTGTAAACACATTTAAAGGAGAAGATTTACTTGGTATTAAATATGAAAGGTTAATGCCTTTTGGAGAGGTAGAAGGCAAGGCATTTGAAGTAATTCATGGAGACTATGTAAATCTTGATGATGGTACTGGAATTGTTCATATTGCACCAGCATATGGTGAAGATGACAGCTTGGTTTCTAAACAAAATGGAATTACATTTATTAACTTAGTTGATAAATCAGGAAAATTTGTAGAAGAAGTAGAGCCTTGGGCAGGAAGGTTTGTAAGAGATTGTAATGAAGATATTTGTAAATGGTTAGCAGAAGAAAACAAATTATTTAGTAAAGAAAAACATTTACACTCATATCCACATTGTTGGAGATGTGACACACCACTTCTTTACTATCCAAAAGAAAGTTGGTTTGTTGCAATGAGCAGACTTAGAGATGAATTAGTTGCAAACAACAACAAAGTTAATTGGTATCCAGATACAATTAGAACAGGAAGATTTGGAAAATTCTTAGAAAATGTAATAGATTGGGGAATTTCAAGAGATAGATATTGGGGAACACCACTTCCAGTATGGACTTGTGAAGATGAAAATTGTAATCATCGTGAGTGTATAGGTTCAATAGAAGAATTAAAAGAAAAAGCAATAGAATGTCCAGAGGATATAGAACTACACAAACCATATATAGATAATGTACATTTAAAATGCCCTAAATGTGGTAAAAAAATGAACAGAGCAAAAGAAGTAATTGACTGTTGGTTTGACTCTGGTTCAATGCCTTTTGCACAATGGCATTATCCATTCGAAAATAAAGAAATGTTTGATAATAATTTTCCAGCAGGATTTATTTCAGAAGCTATTGACCAAACAAGAGGATGGTTCTATACATTAACAGCAATTGGAACAGCATTATTTGAAAGAACGCCATTTGAAAACTGTATAGTATTAGGTCATGTACTAGACGAAAAAGGACAAAAAATGTCAAAATCAAAAGGAAATGGAGTAGACCCTATGGTGTTACTAGACCAAGTTGGAGCAGACGCAACAAGATGGCACTTCTATACAGTATCAGCACCATGGTTACCAACAAGACTTGGATTAAATAATGTGCAAGAAACACAAAGAGGATTCCTAAGTACCTTATGGAATGTATACTCATTCTATGTTTTATATGCAGAAATAGACCAATTTAATCCACTAGAATATAAAGATTTTAAAATTACAAATGTAATGGATAAATGGATTATTTCAAAATTAAATACATTAGTAAAAGAAGTAGATGAAAAATTAGAAAATTATGATATCACATCTGCTGCTCTTCAAATAGAAGCATTTACAGACGAACTTTCAAATTGGTATGTTCGTAGAAACAGAGAAAGATTTTGGTTAACTGAACTAACAGACGACAAAATAGGAGCATATGTAACATTATACAAAGTATTAACAACATTAATAAAAGTAGCAGCACCATTTGTACCATTTATGACAGACGAAATTTATCAAAATTTAGTTGTAGGATTAGACAAAGAAGCACCAGAAAGCGTACACCTATGCTTATGGCCAGAAGTTGATGAAACAGCAATAGACAAACAACTAGAAAAAGAAATGGACTTAGCATACAAAATAGTAAAATTAGGAAGAAGCGCAAGAAACTCTGCAAACATAAAAAATAGACAGCCATTATCAAAAATGTTAATATCAGTTGATACATTACCAAAATACTATGGAGACATAGTAAAAGAAGAGTTAAATGTAAAAGCAATTGAATTAGGAGCAGAAATGTCTGAATATGTAAACTTTGAAATTAAACCAAACTTACCAGTATTAGGAAAAGAATATGGAAAACTAATTCCAAAAATCAAAGAAGAAATAGCAAAGAAAAATCAAATGGACTTAGCGAACACAGTAAAAAATGGTGGTATAGAATATATAGAAATAGAAGACACACAAATAGAATTAAACTCAGAAAATCTACTTATAACAATGCAAGGAAAAGAAGGATTTGCATTTAGTGGAGAAGGAGAAATTGGTGTTGTTTTAGATACACATATAACAGAAGAACTAAAAAAAGAAGGATATGTGCGTGAAGTTTTATCAAAAGTACAAAACATGAGAAAAGACAAAGGATTTGAAGTACTTGATAATATCAATCTATATGTATCAGGAAATGAAATGCTAGAAAATGTAATAAAAGAAAATGAAGAACTAATTAAACACGATACATTAGCTGTAAAAGTTGTTTATGATGAACAAAAATCAGAATATACAGAAACAAATATAAATGGTGAAACTTTAAAAATTGATGTTGAAAAAATTTAAACTTATAATCCATAAAAAAAGTAAAATTGTATTGTCAAAATAAACTATATAGTGTATAATATATAAAAAATAAAGGAGGAAACAAATGAGAAATTATTTAAGAAGTAACAAGGGAATTACAATTAAGGAACTAATATTTGTATTTGTAGCATTAGTGCTAGTATTTGGAATAGGATTTTATATTTCAAAAGTATCTGTAGAAGGAGAAATTGAAACTTATGAAGAAAAAATTAAAAATTTAGAAGTACAGATTAGTGAAAAACAAGACAAAGAAGATAAAGAAGAAAACGAAGCAAAAGAGCAAAATAAAAACGAAGTAGATGAATCAAATACAACTGAGACTAAACAAGAAAACAATATTCTAAAGGATTTTGTAGAAACTATATATAATAGAGCAGTATCTGTAAAAATAGAATTTAGTTATGGAGAATTTAATAACAATGCGGAAGCAGAAATTAAGAATTACGAAGAAATTATGTATGACATATTTACTGAAAATGGACGTAAGGCTTTTGAAAAGCAAAATAAAGGATTAATAATTATTAAAGGTGAAAAAGCATACATTACTGCAGGTGATGATTCAACAGGAGAATATACTTTAAATACTAGCTTTGAAGATATAAAACAAGAAGGGAATACAATAACAGCAAATGTAGTAAGGAAAATGACTAAAGAACCAATTGTAGATCTTGATAGAAATAATATAAAAGATAAAGATACATATACATTAAAAGATAAATTAGTTATAAAAAAAGAAGAAGGAAGATGGTTAGTTGACGAATATTCATTAGCTATACCACAACAAAATTAAAAGAAAAGCAAATATAAATATAGCAAACTACTAATTAAAAGAAACGTCAGATTATAGGCGTTTCTTTAATTTTGTTTCAAAATCACTTGACAGTTTACAATAATAAAGTTAAAATATAATAGGTAGGAAAAAATATATTAAAAAGATACATATTATATTTTATTCGAACATTGAAAAATAAATAAGAAAGAGGTGTATGATTATGAACATAATAATCATTATCGCCGCTGTCTTAATCTCATTTGCAATTGGAGTACCAGCAGGAATGGCATACAGAAAAAAGATTGCAGAATCTAAAATTCAAGGAGCAGAAAACGAAGCTAAAAGATTAGTAGATTTAGCTAAAATAGAAGCAGAAAATCTTAAAAAAGAAGAGATTTTTAAAGCTAAAGAAGAAATAATGAACAATAGGAAAGAATTAGATCAAGAGATTAAAGAAAGAAGAGGCGAAATACAAAAACAAGAAACAAGATTAATTCAGAAAGAAGAAAACCTAGAAAAACGAGCAGAAAATTTTGAGAAAAAGGAACAAGAAGTAGAAAAAGAATTACAAGAAATTGAGAATCAAAAGGAAGAAATAGCAAAATTACATGAGCAAGAAATGGTAGAACTTCAAAAAATTGCTTCTTTAACAAGAGAAGAAGCAAAAGCTACATTATTAGCTGAATTAGACAAAGAGTTAACTATGGAAAAAGCAACAATTATTAGAGAAAAAGAACAAAAAGCAAAAGAAGATGCTGTAAAAAATGCAAAAGAATTATTAACTTATGCAGTACAAAAATGTGCAGCAGACCATTCTCAAGAAACTACTGTATCAATTGTAGCACTTCCAAATGATGAAATGAAGGGAAGGATTATTGGTAGAGAAGGTAGAAATATAAAAGCATTAGAAACATTAACAGGAATTGACTTAATAATTGATGATACACCAGAAGCTGTTGTCTTATCAGGATTTGATCCGCTAAGAAGAGAAGTGGCTAAAATAGCATTAGAAAAATTAATTGATGATGGTAGAATTCATCCTTCTAAAATTGAAGAAATGGTAGAAAAAGCAAAAGAAGAAGTTGAAAGTGTAATAAAAGAAGAAGGAGAAAGAGCTGTACTTGAAAGTGGAGTTATAGGACTTCATCCAGATTTAGTAAGATTAATTGGAAAACTAAAATATAGAACAAGTTATGGACAAAATGTTTTAAATCATTCAATTGAAGTTTCTAACTTAGCTAGAATTATGGCAGAAGAACTTGGATTAGATGCAAAACTTGCAAGAAGGGCAGGATTATTACATGATATAGGAAAAGCTTTAGACCATGATATGGAAGGAACACACGTTGAAATAGGTGTAGAAATTCTTAAAAAATATAAAGAAAATCCACTTGTTATAAATGCTGTTGAAGCACATCATGGAGATGTTGAACCACAAACATTAGAAGCTGTTTTAATACAAGCTGCTGATGCAATATCTGCTTCAAGACCAGGAGCAAGAAGAGAAACATTAGAAGCATATATCAAAAGACTTCAAAATCTTGAAGAAATTGCAGATTCATTTGATGGAGTTGAAAAATCATTTGCTATTCAAGCAGGTCGTGAAGTTAGAATTATAGTAAAACCTGATAGAATTTCAGATGACCAAATGACAGTTTTAGCAAGGGATGTTGCTAAAAAGGTTGAAAATGAAATGGATTATCCAGGTCAAATTAAAGTTAATGTAATTAGAGAAACTAGAGTTTCTGATTATGCAAAATAGAATTAATAAATAGAAGATTACGAAAATGTAGTCTTCTATTTTTGTATTGCATTAAAATATGCTGGATTAGCAAAGTAGAAATTTTTTGTATTGATATTATAAAAATCTATTTTATTAAAATTGACATAATTCACCAAAACATGCTATAATTAGGATAACGGTAATATGTATTACCAAAATAACAGACACGCTATTATAGGTGTCTTTTATCATAGATGTAACTTGCACCTAAAATTTTAGGTGTATGACCCAAAATGATCTTCTAGAGCATTATAAGAAGGAGGAACATTGACAATTAAATGAAGATGGAGGAATGACCTATGGAAAAAAAGAAAAAAATGTTTATAGTGGCTACTATTATAGCGGCATTGTTGCTCACAAATGTGGCGTTGCCACAGCGGAAAGTAGCAGCAAAATCGCTGACCGTGCAACAAATGAAATCGGATAGCAATATCTACATTAATCTGGCTAAAGGCAAGATTAAGCTGAAGGGTAGTAAAAGAACAGAAGTCAATTTGGTAACTAAATTGACACTTAAAGACCGACAAAAAGCAAAATTTGTCGGTTGGAAAATAAGAAAAATAGAAGTGTCAAATGCAAAAGTAAAAGTACTTTCAGTAAAAAAGAAAGCATTAGTTGTGTTAATAAAAGGAAATAGTATAGGTATAGGAAAAATAAAAATCCACCTATATAATAGCAGCTGGAAGAAATGGAGAGCTGCTGGTATAAAGGCAGTGAAGAAAAAAGTACTCACTGCTAAGATTAGTGTAAAGGCAACAACAGCACCACAGGTAAGCACGAAGCCAACGGCAAAGCCACAGGCAACGTCGACAGCAAAGCCACAGGCAACATCGACAGCAAAGCCGCAGGTAACACAACCGCCACAGGCAACATCGACAGCAAAGCCGCAGGTAACACAACCGCCACAGGCAACA
>CANPDB010000026.1 GCA_947572725.1 uncultured Clostridium sp.
GAACTCTGTTTGAACACTTTTTATATAACTTTTAATGTTTGTGTAGGGTATACCCTTTTTGAACAATTTTTTAATGTTTTCCTATCCACCATTTTAAAATTATACACATAACATATATAATAATTATTTGCATTTTATTTCCTCGCTTTCTTTCTTGTTTAATTTTCTTCTATTATCTTAATTTTTATAAAAGGCTTTTCATTCTGTAAATATAAAAGCATATTATTTTTTACTTGTACTGTTTTACTGTCAAAATATACCCAGCTATCAATTATTTTTCCATCTTTTTCTGTTAATAATGTAAACGCATTACTTTGTATTATATTCGCTTTTCTTTTAATTCCTATTGCTTGAGGTTTACATTGATTATAAACCGTTTCAAATGTTAATTTGTTTTTATCTTCTTTTAATTTTCTTTTCAACATATTTTTACTATTTATCATTTTTATCAATCCCTTCTTTTCTAATAATAACAAGTCATTACATCATCTTGACCGTCCCACAAACTGCAAAATCCAAAACTATCAATTTTTATGTATATAGTGCCATTTTTTAAGCCTTTTACTTGTTTTACTGCTCCCTTTTCGTTATTTTCTATAAATTGGCTATTTTCTAGAAATACATCTTTACAAGCTGTTACTTTATAACTATCAAATCCCGTCGTTTCTGTTGTTGTGTATGCTATTTCACGAATAACAACCTGTTTTGTTCCTTTTAGTCCTACTACTTGAAAATAATCGATGTTAGTTTGTTCATATCCCCAAGAAAAACAAAATATATCTCCAACTTTAACTCCCAGATAATTCTTTTTTTCTCTTGCTGTTCCTTTATAATCTAATTTTCTATACCAACATTTTTTTTGATTGTGCCACCTGTAACCATTGTTTTTTAATTCTTTTATAATTTCATAATCTGGCTTGATTTCAAAATATAATTCTTCGCCTTGTTTTTCTTCATTTGTAATTATTTTACATTCTTTTTTAATTTCTTCTAATAATATCATTTTTTAATCCTCCAATTTCTTTACGAAACCGTCGAATTACTATAATATATAAATATAACAATTCGGCAAATTCGTATAATTTTTTATTTTTACATTAATTCACTTGTTATATTTTCTGTTTGTAATATTATTGATTCTTGATTCAATATTCTTTTTAAGTCTTTTATAATGTTTTTAATAACATCAATATCTATAAATAAAAACTCAATTTTCAAGCTTTTTTCAATTGATATTGTTTTATCACTATGTACATAGTAGCCATTGGCTTCTAATATAGTAAAACCATCTACTTTATTTGCTACAATTACATTTGTAATAATTTTGTAGGCTTGTAATGTTGATATTTCTTGAATCTTTGTTTTTTTGTCATTCAAACCCACATATAAAACATATTTTTGCATAATAAAAACACCTCACTTTCAAAATATTTTTTTGTTTAAAATATCTTGAAATTTTGGTGCTAAAATGATATTATCATATAAGAAATATTTTCAAGATATTTCGTCATATCACTTTTTTAATGTGTTTAGTTTTCCAGACACTCACATTAAAAAAGTGTTTTTTGTTCTTTTTTGAACTATCTATATTTTAGCTCCATAATTTCAAAAAGTCAACACCTTCTTAAAACTTTTTTCTTTACAGTTTCAAGGGCTTAGCAGATTTTTATCAAGGTATATCTAAAAACATTTTTTCGTAATATTAACACTATAATATCGCATTTTTCATTTTATCCCCCAAATATTGGCAATTTTTAATCAATCCATAAAATACACTAATATAACAATGATGTAATAACTTATAATCACATAAAAGTAGCTTATATATATTAACAATACAGTAGCATTTTACTTTTATTATACGAACAATTGTACTTGACAAATAAAATTTTTTATGATATAATACAGACTGAATAACCTAAAACAAAAATAATTGGAAAGGTAAGAGTTACAAGCATTTTAGATATTTTGTAACTTTGTTGATTTTAGATAAAGAATCAATAGAGAAAAGAGATGTCTAAAATGGCTTTTTTTAATGAATTATTTATTAGTGGAGATATTGCTCCAGATTATGAAACAGAAAATGTAGTATTATTCAATGAAGATTGTTTGAATGTTCTAAAAACAATGAAGAATAATAGTGTTGACCTTATTGTAACCGACCCACCATATCGCATAACTAACGGTGGTGGTGGTATTACAAAAGAACGGAAAGAAATTTTGTGGTGGTATTCTAGGTCATTCCGTTGGCACAAATACCAAAAACGCAAGGAATGGCAAGCTATTTGATTATAACGATATAAAATTCAATGAATGGCTATCTGAAATATATAGAGTTCTAAAAGACAATACACATTGCTATTTATTTATAAATGCAAGAAATTTAAAAGAATTGTGGCAATGTGCCGAGAATGTACGGTTTTAAGTACCAACAATTAATAGTGTGGGATAAACGGAATAGCACACCTACTCAATATTATATGAATAGTTACGAATTAATTTTAATGTTAAGAAAAGGAAAAGCAAAATACATAAATAATATGGGAAGTAAAAACATTTTAAGGATTCCCAACACCAAAAATAAACTTCACCCAACAGAAAAACCTGTTGAATTAATGAAAATACTTATAGAAAATTCAAGCAATGAAAATGATATTATACTAGACCCATTTATTGGTAGTGGTTCAACTGCTGTCGCTTGCATTGAATCTAATCGAAAATTTATCGGTTCTGAAATAGATAATAAATACTTTGAAATTGCTAGATATAGAATAGTAAACAAGTAATATATCTTTTATATAAAAATGGCTTAAATTGGATTTTGAGAATAATTAACTATAAATATATAAATGCTATAAACCAAAAAATTGAAAATTCATTTTTAGAGAATTAAAAAATATGAAAAACTAAAAAAGAACCCCATACACTTTTTTTATAAATTCTTAAACATTCTATTGACTAAATTGTTATTTAATAGAACAATATGTTTATAATATATAACCAGTTGCACTTTTAAATTATGTCTTGAAATAGAAAAAATGGGAACATACCCATAATTACATTATTTTTTCAATTTACAAAAAAATGTAAAATTCCCACTTTTTCCCCACCTCTATATCACTTTAAAAATAAAGTTCTTCTGTAACTCTTTTGGCTCTATGTAAAAGATTTTCCACTTTTTCGTAAGTTTTATCTTCGGAAATTGTTACAGGATTTAAACCAATTTTTTCTAGCTTTTCAATATAACTTTTAGCAGTTGAATAAGAATAACATTTTTTTACTTCTGTCATTCCAATTTTATTTACTTTTTTAATAAAACGAATTAACTTATCTTGCATAGACTGTGAATAAAGACTTTCTTTTATTTTACTAATTGCTATATCTATTCTATAATAATCACAGGAATAGAAAAAACCTTTAAAAAAATCAAAAAAGTATTCTTCCATAGCACTTTTAGTCCAGTAATTATCAAGTTCTCTTGAAACACCATTTCTTTTTAATTCTCTTTTCATCTTGTACTTTTTAATTTGCAACTCTAGTCTAAAGATTCCTTTATAATCTTCATCTGTTCTGCTTAATTCTTCGTACTTGTCATAGCAATTTAAGTTATAAGTCCCTCTTTTTGTCTTTAGATAAAATGATGTATCATATATTTTATCTATTTTCATGTGTCTATAACTATGAACATGCTTATACAATAATTCTAAAGTATCCTCTATTTCCTCACAATTAGTATCCATTGCTAAATCTACACAATAATCAAGTCGACTAAGCTGTAATAGTAGTTTATCTGTTCCAGTTACTTCTTTTACAATACTTAGTAATCTATTTTTGTAGTTCTCTAAGTCTTGTAGTGAAACAAAGCCTTTTTCTAAAACTTTATGTGCATTTGCTTTTATCACAAGTGTTTGACTTCCCATGTAATAATCAAATTTTAAGCCTTTGTATACTAAATGATATTCGTATTTGTTATGCTTTTGAAATCTCATTGAAAATTGAAAGAATTGTTTTATTAGTACATTTAAAACTACAAATGTTATTGTATCTAACATTTTAAATCACTCCTTTGTTTTTAAGTAGAAGGTTATAAAAGTACAATATTATTACATTTTCTTTAATTTTTTAAAGTAGTTGTAATATATTTATAACAAACTTTTATTTGCTTTTAATATCTAACTTACTTTTTTATTTGCTGTATGTGCTTTTGATTCTTAACTTCATTACCTAACAACTACAAAGCACAAAATAATTCATTTTTTAAATTAGCACGCCAGCGTTCGCTTTTAATATTTCTAAAAGTTTGCCTTGCTCAATTTGCCAGTGACCAATTCTTACGCCAAATTTTTTGAGAAAATCTGTGCTTTTGTTAATGTTCACACCAAAAATTTCACTAATTTTTTTAGCGTTATACATAACAACACCATTTTCCTTGGCTTGAATTGTATCCATTTCTACATTTTCTTCCATAAAGGCTCCTCCTTTCCAAGTTTGTTACTTTCGGTAACACATTTATTATACAGAGATATTTTTTAAAAGTCAATACCAAAAGTAACATTTTTTCAAAAATATATTGACTAGTTACTTTTGGTATTGTATAATATGTTCACAGGAGGTGAAAAATGGAAAATCATATAGGAACAATTATTGAAATGAATAGAAAAAGAAGAAATTGGTCTAGGAAATACATTGCTGAAAAATTAGGAGTTAATGTTAGTATGATTTCATTTTATGAAAGAGGATTAAAAATCCCCTCTGATAAAAAGAAAATGATATTGTGTGATTTGTTCAATATTTCGTGGCAAGAATTAATTGGAGAATCCCCTGAAACAAAGTTAAGAAAAGATATTACTCAAATACTGTTTGAAATGGAATTAAACAAAAATGAATTACTACTTATTATAGAAAGAATAACAGAATTTTACTGCAATAGTGGTAGTTATGACAATTTAAAAAATCTTCATATATATAATAAAACTATTAATATTGAAAAAATCGAAAACGCAATAACTAAAATAGAAGACTTATTTTTTAGTTTTTTCAAAGAGGAAATTTACAAAAATAAAGATAGAAAAAAAGTTATTCCAATGGCTGATATTTCTAAGTATATACAAGAAAATTTTTCAAATATCCTTAATGGAATTATTAGCAATTTGAACGAAGAAGATATATTACACGATTCTTTTATTACAATATACGAAGAAATTCTGTCGAATAAAATTAATAATGAATTATATGCAGATGTACAAATAAAAGGTTATTTGCCACAACCTAAGGAATATACTTACAAAAACATTCAATTTTTTGGATTATTAATCACAAAACAAAGTAATATGGCAAGATACCAATATAATGATGTAGTAGTGTTTAAGAAATATAACGACTACATCTACAATACAGATATTTTAATTTCAATGAATGGAAAATTAAAAATTGTACGAATTACTAAACATAGAGATAGTAGCTTTTTAGTTTATACTCAAGATGATGATTTCGACATTTATACCGAAAAGCAACTAAAGAAAAACAATTTTAAAATAATAGGAATACCAATAGAAATAAAAATCAATTATTTTAATGAAAACAATGATATTTAACAGCATTAGCTGTTTTATATAAAAATCGGACAATGTAAACAGTCTACCAAACAAACTTACATTGCCCCCATATTAACCACACAAGGAATTTTTAAATTCACAAAGTATGATTACTTCTTTATTATACATCAATTTTAAAATTCCTTCAAGTGTGGAAAATGTTAATTTTTAAAGGAGGAATTTTTATGTTAGAAACAAAAACAAAAAAAACAAAAGAAAAAGGAAATGGAGAAGGAACTATTTATACAAATAAGAACACAGGTTTGTTAATAGGTCAATATTTTGTAAATGGTAAAAGAAAATCCGTATATCAAAAGAAAAAAGAATCAAAAACAGAATTCAAAAAAAGATTCACTAAGATAATGAATAGTATAAATGAAGGAACTTACATTGAAAAAAAAGATGAAACAGTTATCACTTTAGCTGAAGAATATATCAAACTAAAATATAACGATGGAACTACAAGTGCTAGAAGTTACAAAAGAGATTTAGAAACAGTTGAACAGATAAAAAAAACTTGCTCTAATTTCTGCTATATGCCTATGCAAAAAGTAACAATAAATCATATTGAAAATGCAAAAAAAGAAATTAAAGAATATTCTAATAGTGTAATTGACAAAATATGGAGATTATTGAAAAAAACTTTTAGTATTGCTTGCTCTCCTTCTAGGAAAATTCTAATATATAATATTATGCAAGATGAAAATTTGAAAAAACCATTATCTTTAAAAAAGACAAAAAAAGTTACAGCATTAAATGAAATAGAATATAAGAACCTTTCTCATATTTTAGAAAATGAAGAAAAAAATCATCCTTACAAAAATATTGTAAAAATGCAAATGTTATCTGGAATGAGAATAGGCGAAGTACTTGCTCGCTCTTTAAATGATTATGACAACAAAAATAACACTTTTAATATTCACAATACTTTGACAGAAGATGAAAAATATAATGTTGTATGGAGTAATCACACAAAAACATACAATAAAAAAACACAGATAGATGAAGGACAACGATATTTGCCATTAGATAATAAATTATTTGTAGAATTAGTAAAAATAATTAAAGAACAAAGTTCAAAAATCACTAATCCTATGAAATTACTATTTTGGGATTATGAAAAAAATACTTTTATTACCCCAAATGAAATAAATTCTTGGTTATATAGAATAAATAAAAAATATAATATTTCAAAAGATAGTTTATGTACACATAGACTAAGACATTATGCAATAACACATTGGAAAGAATTAGGTATTGATATGTCTGTTATTCAATATTTGGCAGGTCATATCGAAGGAAGTAATATTACAGGAGATGTTTATATTGATACTAGACAAAATTTTGTTAAAAACGAATTAAAAAAAGTTTTTTAGCATTACTGCATTGCTATTGCATTACTTTACAAATTAAAAAACCTTGTATGTATTGTTTTACTAATACTTACAAGGTTTTATGTTTTGGCGGAGAGGGTGGGATTCGAACCCACGGTACGCTATGAACGCACGCCAATTTTCAAGACTGGTGCCTTAAACCACTCGACCACCTCTCCGTGTCCTTAAAAGACAATATTTATATTAGCATTTAAAATAGTATTTGTCAATATTATTTTTTAAAAATTTTATTTGTAACTTTTTCCATATTTCCTATTTTTTACGTTATCTTACACTATCCTCATGTTCTTTAGTCTCTTGAAAAAACAATTTACAAACATTTTTTGCACTATCCACTTCATTCTCTGCACTATAATTACTATCTATAAATTCTAACATTTGTTTATACCTTGTTTTCTCTTCTCCTTCTTCTCCAATTAAACTTAGATGTCTTTGCTCTCTTATCTTTTGTAACTGTCTGTAAAGAGTTATATATCTTTTAGCTTCACTATTAATCATTATTTTACATCCTTTTCTCCTGAAATTGCTTTTTTAATTGCCATTGTTTCTTCTTCTGATAATGTATATGGAGATTTACCATTTTTTATTGGTTTAGCATAAATATTAGACATTTCCCTTGAATAAATACCATTTAATATTATACCATCGTTGTGTTCATCTAATAATGCAAGTGTAAAGCTTAAATCACTTCCAGCATCTTGAAAAGCACTATATCTAACCATTCCTATTTTTTGAACACATTTTGTTAAATCTTCGTTTAACTCTTTTATATCATTAAAAATCTGTCCATTCTGTTCTTCAACTTTTCTTACTCTATACATAAAAGTTTCTAAGTCTTCTTCTATTGTTTCACTACTTCCTAATTTTTTCATAAAAGTTTTATATTTTTTACTTAATCTTGAACTTTTTATTAAATTGGCAATAAAGCCTATTAATAATATAATATTAATACAAAATATTCCTATTAAAAATTCATCTGTTTTTAATATTTCCACAAAAGATTCCATTTTATCAACACTCTCTTTCTTGTTATTTGATTAAACCTAAAATTCTCTCTAAGTCATCATTTGAAGTATATTCTATGATGATTTTTCCTCTACGTTTACCTGCATCTAATTTAACTTTTGTTCCAAAAAAGCTTTGAAAATTATCTTCTATGCTTTTGTATAAAATGTGATTTCTTTTTTGTTCTTCTTTTGTTTCTTTTATTTTTGCTTTTTTCTCTACTTGTCTAACAGTTTCTCCTCTTTCTAACATATGTATAGCTGCATAATATTGTTTTTCTGGATCTGTAATTGCAAGTAGTGCTTTACAATGTCCTTCTGTTAGCTTTCCTTCTTTAGCCATTTCTAATACTCGTGGTTCAAGATTAAGTACTCTTACCCAGTTTGCAATTGTACTTCTTCCTTTTCCTAATTTTTTTGCAACTTCTTCTTGTGACAATTCATAATTGTCAATTAATGTTCTTATTCCTAATGCTTTTTCATATGGATTTAAGTCTTCTCTTTGCATATTTTCTATTAAAGATATTTCTGAATTAACCTTTTCATCATCATCTCTTATAATTGCAGGAATTTCTTTTAATCCTGCCAATTTAGATGCTCTCCATCTTCTCTCTCCTGCTATAATACTGTAATATCCATCTTTTTGTGTTACTACTATTGGTTGAATTAGTCCATATTCTTTTATTGATTCTGCTAATTCTTCTAAAGCTTCTTGATCAAAATGTTTTCTTGGTTGATCTCTGTTAGGTTCAACTTCTGTTATATTTAAATTTTGTAGTTTATCATTTTCCTTTATTTGTTCTTCTTCTGGTGTTGGTCCAAATAAAGCGTCTAATCCTTTTCCTAATCCTGTCATCTTTGCCATTTGTTTTCCTCCTTATTCTTCTTTTTTATAACATATGTTTTGCTTTCTTTTCTTCTTTTTTCTCGTCTTCGTTCATTTTTAGAAATTCTTTTGCAAATTTTATATAGCTTTTTGCACCTTTTGATTTGGGATCATATTCTGTTATTGCCATTCCATAACTTGGTGCTTCGCTTAGTCTTACATTTCTTGGTATTACTGTTTTATATACCCTATCATCAAAATATTTTTTTACTTCTTTTACTACTTGATTTGAAAGATTTGTTCTCATATCATACATTGTTAATAAAGCACCCTCGATAGCTATATCTTTATTTAAATGTTTTTTTACTAAATTAACTGTATTTAATAGTTGACCTAATCCTTCTAATGCAAAATATTCGCATTGTACTGGTATTAATACACTATCAGATGCAGTAAATGAATTTAATGTTATTAATCCTAATGATGGAGGACAATCTATAAAGATGTAATCAAAATCCTTTTTTACTACATCTAATTTTTCTTTTAATCTTTGTTCTCTTGACATCATTGATACTAGTTCTACTTCTGCTCCAGCTAAATTCATATTTGCAGGGCATACTTTTAATTTTTTTATTCTTGTATCTTGAATTGCATCTTTTATGTCTATGTCATTTACTAAAACATCATATGTAGAATGTTCTACTTCTTTTTCTACGCCAAGACCACTTGATGCATTTCCTTGTGGATCTGCATCTATTAAAAGTATTTTTTTGTTTTTTTCAGCTAGAATACTAGCTAAATTTACAGTTGTTGTAGTTTTTCCTACTCCACCCTTTTGATTTGCTATTGATATTATTTTTCCCAATTTTATTGCCTCCATTTTTACGATTAATTTTTACTCATTAGTTACTTTCATTTCTATATGCATATAATATAGGAATTCTCCAAAAAAGTCAATAATAAATGTAGAAAAAAGTAATAAAATAGTTACTTTTTTCTACATTTTACAGTTTATTTATATTATCTAAAGAGTTATAATATATTATTTTTTATACATTCCCAACTGCTAACAGTTTGTAGATAAACTTCTGCGGTGCAGTTGCTCCTCGAATTTTATTTACAAACTATAACTTGTTGGTCCCCACATTCATTCCTAAAAAATAATATATTATAACTCTTTAGATAGTCTACTATTTTAAATAAAGTTGTGAATTGTAACTACTAGTTAATGATTTTACAATAGAAATATAAAAGAATGATAGTATATAAATATTTATTTGATATCGAATGTAACTGGAATATATTTAGGAATTCTTTTAAAATATAATGAGGGATGTTCACGTCGAACATTAGTGAGGACTAAGTGAAAGAGGCTCATTATATTTTATTAAAATTCCTTTATATATGCAAGGCAACCGAGATAAAAATAATATTTATATACTATCATTCCCTTTAATATTATAACTACTGTATAGGCTCCTTACTTGGAGTACCTGGCTTTCTAGGATACTTAGCAGGCGTATTCTTACATTTAGAAATCAAAATAATATTCCTACTTATATCATTATCAAGCAATTTAAACTCTACTTTATCCACAACTTTTCCACCCAACACATTAATTGCATTCTTAGCATCTTGTAATTCTTGTTCTATATCTTTTCCCTTCATACAAATACATTTACCATTTACTTTTACTAATGGTATCATATATTCTGACAAAGTACTCAAATTAGCTACTGCTCTAGAAGTCGCAACATCAAACTTTTCTCTATATTTTTTATTTCTTCCAAACTCTTCAACTCTTGAATGTACCGCCTCTATATTTTTCAAATCTAACTTATTTATAACTTCATTTAAAAACTGTATTCTTTTATTTAAAGAATCTAATAAAACAATTCTTATATCTTCTCTTACAATTTTTAAAGGAATTCCTGGAAATCCTGCTCCTGTTCCAACATCAACTAAATAGCTACCCTTTTCAATATATTTTTCAATTGTTAAAGAATCCACAAAATGTTTTAGTATAATTTCTTCACAATCTGTAATTGCTGTTAAATTAATTTTCTGATTCCATTCTAATAACATCTCCATATATTTATAAAATTTGTCAATTTGATTATCATTAATTTCTATATCCAACTTTTTAGAATATTTTTTAAAAACTTTTTTAAACTCTATTTTATCCATTATTTTTCCTTTCGCTATTTAATTGTTGTAAATACACTAAAAGAACTGAAATATCAGCAGGTGAAACTCCTGATATTCTTGAAGCTTGTCCTATTGAACGTGGTTTAAATTTATTTAACTTTTGCCTTGCTTCTAAACTAATTCCTTTTATATTTTCATAATCAAGTTCCTCTGACAACATTTTCATTTCTAGCTTTTTAAACTTTTCTACTTGTGCTTGTTGCATTTTTATATAACCTTCATATTTTATTTGAATTTCTACTTCTTCTTTCTCTTGTTTGGTAAGTTCTGGTCTATCTTCATCTATTTCAGACATATTTTCATAGTCTAATTCTGTTCTTTTTAATAATTCTGCCATTTTTGTACCTGTTGCAAGTTCTGAAGTATTATGTTCTTTAAGGAACTTATTTACTTTTTCTGATGGTTTAACCGTTAATTCTTTTAATCTTTTTACTTCTTTTTGTATGTTTTCTTCCTTTTTCTTAAATTTTCTATATCTTTCATCAGAAATTAGTCCTATATTATGCCCTATTTCAGTTAATCTTAAATCCGCATTGTCTTGTCTTAATAATAATCTATATTCAGCCCTTGATGTCATCATTCTATATGGTTCATTTGTTCCTTTAGTAACAATATCATCTATTAATACACCAATGTAGCCCTGTGTCCTATCTAAAATTAAAGGCTCTTTACCTTTTATTTTCTGTGCACTATTTATTCCTGCAATTAATCCTTGACATGCTGCTTCTTCATATCCAGAAGTTCCATTTATTTGACCTGCCATAAACAATCCTTCTATTCCTCTATATTCTAATGACAGTTTTAAATTGGATGGATCTATACAATCATATTCTATTGCATATGCTGGTCTTGTAAATTCTGCTTTTTCTAGCCCCGGTATAGTATGATACAATGCTATTTGTACATCTTCTGGTAAAGATGAACTAATCCCTTGTATATACATTTCCTCTGTATCTAATCCAATCGGTTCTACAAAAGCTTGATGTCTTGGCTTATCACTAAACCTTACCACCTTATCTTCTATTGAAGGGCAATATCTAGGACCTGTGCCCTCAATCATTCCAGCATATAATGGTGACCTATGTAGATTTTGTCGTATTATTTCATGTGTTTTTTCATTTGTATATGTTAAATAACAATCTACTTGTTCAAAATCTTTTATTTCATCTTCAAAAGAAAATGCTTCTATATCTTTATCCCCTTTTTGAACTTCCATTTTACTAAAATCTATACTTCTCCTATTTATTCTAGCAGGAGTTCCTGTTTTAAATCTAACTAAATCAATTCCTATATTTTTTAAACATTCAGACAATTGATTTGCTGCTGCTACTCCATCTGGTCCACTTTCCTTTGAATATTCTCCAATAAATATTTTTCCTTTCAAATATGTTCCTGTAGCAACAATTACAGTTTTAACTTTATAAATAGCACCTACATCTGTTTCAACTGAAACAACTTTGCCATCTTTTATTTCTATATTAACTATCTCCCCTTGTTTTACTTCCAAATTTTCTTGCTTTTCTAAAGTATGTTTCATTTCTGCTTGATATCTTTTTCTATCTGCTTGTGCCCTTAAAGAATGTACAGCTGGTCCTTTTGATGTATTTAACATCTTTATTTGTATCATAGTTTTATCTATATTCTTTCCCATCTCTCCACCAAGAGCATCTATCTCTCTTACAAGATGTCCTTTAGAACTTCCTCCTATATGAGGATTACATGGCATATTTGCAATTGCTTCTAGGCTAATTGAAAATATCAAAGTTTTCATTCCTAATCTTGCTGATGCTAAAGCTGCTTCACAACCAGCATGTCCTGCTCCTATTACTGCAACATCATATTCTCCTGCTATATAACTCATTTTAATTTTCCTTTCTTTGCTAAATTTGTTTCTAAATTCCTCTTCTTTTTGTATTTTCCTCGTGAAACAAGAACTCCTGTTCTATGTTTGAATATGCTTGTTTACACTGTTCCTTATCATTTTATATTCTATATATTAACATTTTTTCCTTTTTCAATAAATTATATTTAATTATTATTCATCATTTCATATATTATATAATTTTCTTTCCAATTTTCTAATGCATTTAATTTTCAACATATAACATTTATAAAAATTTAATAATTCTCTCCTATTTTTTTGTTTGTCAAAATCAATTTTAAGCCATTTAAATTTATTTTTAATAAACTTATATGCTTGTATGTCTAAAATTTGTTATTTTTTATTCTCGTAATTTTTAACTATTTTCCTAAACAAAACTTCGAGAAAATTTCATTAATGATATCTTCACTTACCATTTCTCCTGTTATATTTGCTAAATCTTCTAAAATATCTTTTATAAAAATAGCAATAATATCTAATGGCATATTATTTTGAATTGTCTCTTTTGTCTTTTTCAAATTCTCAATTGACTTTGAAATTAAATTTTTGTGTCTAACATTTGTAATAACAACTTCATTATCTAAATTAATTTCATTTAAATTAAATAATTCTGATATTTTTTCATATAAATCCTCTATCCCCATATTATTTAAAGCCGAAATTTTAATAATATAATCGCTTACACCCTTTAATTTATCATTATTTTCATTAATTTTACTTTCTAAATCGATTTTATTTAATATAATAATAGACTTCTTATTTTTCGCCATTTCTAAGATATCTTCATCTTCTTTAGTCAATTCCTTTGTGCTATCAAAGATAGCAATTACTAAATCTGCTTCTTCTGCTATTTCTTTTGATTTAATAATTCCTATTTTTTCAACCTCATCTTTTGCATTTCTTATACCTGCTGTATCAATTAACTTTAAAGGTATTCCATTAATATTGACAAATTCCTCAATTGTATCTCTTGTAGTTCCCTCATATTCTGTAACAATTGCTCTATCTTCCTTTAAAATGGCATTTAAAAGAGATGATTTACCGACATTTGGCTTTCCTATTATAGCTGTTTTTATTCCCTCTTTTATTATTTTTCCATTATCAAAACTTTTTTCTAATTTTTTTAGTTTATTCTCAGTCTTATCAAGCATTTCCACTATTTGATTAATAGTAACATCATCAACATCATATTCAGGATAATCAATACAAACTTCAATATTAACCATTACATCCATAATGTCTTTTTTTATATCTGCTATTTCTTTTGATAAATAGCCTTCTAATTGCTTTACACCTGTTTTAGCTTCCCTTTCTGACTTAGCATTAATAACATCTATAACAGACTCTGCCTGCAATAAGTCAATTCTACCATTTAAAAAAGCTCTCTTTGTAAATTCTCCTGGTTCTGCTAATTCTGCACCATTTTTTAAACATAGTTCTAATATTCTTTTTACAATAACATTTCCGCCATGTGAATTTATTTCGCACATATTCTCTGTTGTATAACTTTTAGGTGCCTTAAAATAAGAAACTAATACTTCATCAATAGTTTCATTATTATCTACTATTGTTCCATATTTTATTGTATATCCTTTTATATCTTCTATTTTTTGTTCATTTTTTTGTTTAAATATTTTTTCTAATATTTTAAAACAATTCTCTCCACTCATTCTTATAATTCCGATTCCACCAATCCCGAGGAGCCGTAGATATTGATGCTATCGTTGCCATAATATTTCCTCCTTTTTTATTTTTTAATAAATTTAATATGCTTTAATTAAATAATTTATAAAATATTCAAAAATGCTCGTTCAAGCTAATTATCATAGAAATTCTAAATTCATTTTACAAATTATTTGTTATTGTTCAATATAATTATTTTAAATAGCGCGAAGAAGTTTATATATTCAATTTTTTTAGGAGGATACGAGTAAGAATTACTTGGGGGAGCCTAAAAAAATTAATATATACACTTCTGGGAGCGAGTAAATAACCTATAACTAAACCATAACAATTATTTAACCAGTATATTTAATGTAAATGTATAAAAAAGGCCAAAAGTAGACATTACAATAATAGTAAAATCCGACCTTTGACCTCTGATTTTATAAAACATTATTTTTTTATAGAAACAATAATCCTTCTATTAGGCTCTTCACCAACGCTAGTTGTTTCAACCTTTTCATTTTCTTGCAATTTGCTATGAATAATCTTTCTTTCATATGCTCTCATTGGCTCTAATTTAATAGACTTTCTAGTTCTAATAACTGTTTTAGCAACTTTCTCTGCTAATTCTTCTAAAGTTTTTTCTCTTTTTTGTTTATAGTCTTCTATATCAAGTAAAACTCTAACTCTATTTTCAATTCCCTTACTTGCAATTGCTGATAATATATTTTGCATACCATATAAGGTTTCTCCCCTATATCCTATCAAATATCCAATATTTTCACTATTTAAATTAACTGTTAATCCATCGTTTTCTCTTTTTATAGTATATTGTATATCTTCATCTAATTTTTCTATTAATTCTTT
Source organism: uncultured Clostridium sp. (assembly GCA_947572725.1). Taxonomy (GTDB): domain Bacteria; phylum Bacillota; class Clostridia; order TANB77; family CAG-508; genus CAG-269. The sequence continues at coordinate 15,441 of CANPDB010000026.1, forward strand.
TAAAAACTTTTCTACGTTTTCATATGCTTTTTCTTGTTCTTCGTTTGTTAATTGTATTTCTCTTTTTACTTTAATTTCTCTTTCTTTACTTCTATTTCCATCTTCTTGTTCTTTTAATGTTAATTCTACTTTAACTACTCTTGGTGCTAATATGCTGAAAAAGCTTCTTTTATCTTCATTTTCTAAAACTTTAATATTTACTTTATTTTTTGATACTTTTAACATTTTTAGTCCGTTTTCTATTGCTTCATTTGTTGTTTTTCCTTCTGCTATTACTTTATTATCCATTTATACCCTCCTCTAGTCTTTTATTACTTTATCTAATATTAATCGTTCTATTATCATAAGTATATTGTTTATTAACCAATATAAAGCTAATCCTAAAGGTGCTACAAAAGCTATTGATATAGACATTATTGGCATCATCCAAGACATCATTTTATTTGTTTGCATTACTGTGTCCATTTCATTATTTTCTTCTTGTACCTCTTCCCCAGTTTCACCATCTATGACACTTTTTTGTTTACTCTTTTGCATTTGTTCTTGTTTTATTGTAGTAATTTTTATTGATATAAATGATGATATAATATATAAAATTGGTATTATATATACTGTATAGTCACTCATATTTTGTTGTGGTATTTTACTTAAATCTAATCCTAAGAATTCCATTTTTAAGTTTACTCTATCTACATTTGGATCTTCCGAATTTTTTTCCTTTATGCTGTCATATTCTCTTATTAAGTCAATTTCAGGATAAACATTGCTAATGGTCTTTCCTTCTTCTTGCATTTGACTAACATAGTTGTTAATATTTTCACTTGGTACTTTTTGCATAAATGTTAGTGGACTTCTAACTAAATAGAATATTGATAATAATAATAACATTTGTACAATAGCTGTTAAACATCCACTAAATGGACTCATTTTTTCTGTTTTATATAAGTTCATTATTTCTTGATTCATTTTTTCTGGGTCATTTTTGTATTTAAATTGAATTGTTTTCATTTTCTCTTGAAGTTCTGAACTTTTTTTCATTGTTCTTTGTTGTTTTATTGATAATGGTAATAATATTAATTTTATTATTACTGTAAATAAAATAATTGATATACCATAGTTATTTACTAGGTTATATAGTAATTCTAATAAATAGCCAAAGATATTCGCAAAAAATTGAAACATTTATTTTTATTCCTCCTAGCTCTATTTTAAGGGATCATATCCACCTTTTGAAAAAGGATTACATTTAAAAATTCTTATAATTCCCTTTATCAATCCTCTTCCCGCTCCGTATTTATTGATAGCTTGTTTTGTGTATTCTGAGCAAGTTGGATAAAATTTACAATGTATATTTTTACTTTCAATCCATGATGATATATACTTTTGGTATAAATCAATTAAGGAAATTAGTAAATTTTTCATTTATTATCCTCTATAAATATATTTGCTTTATCAAAAATTTTTATAATGTCATTATTTATATTTTCAAAATTAGCGTTTTGAGTATCTGCTTTCTTTTTCCATAAAAATATAATATTATATCCATATTTAATTTTAAGTTCATTTTTATTATAAGATGCTCTTATTAATCTTTTTATTTTGTTTCTTTTTACTGCTTTTGCTATTTTTACTCCAATTGCTATACCTAAACAGTTATTTTCTTTGTTATTTCTGTTTATAAAAGCTTCTATATATCTTCCTGAGTAGTATTTCCCTTTTGATAAAACATTTTTAAATTCATAATTTTTTTTTAACATTTTAGTATTTTTCATTATTTTGTTCTCCTATAAAAGAAATGATTTATTTTTAATGAAAAATGGTTGTTTCTGTTTTGATTATTATAAAAGGCTCGCTTTTGCGGCCTTCTTATAATAATATTTGCTTATTAAGCACTTAATTTTTTTCTTCCCTTTGCTCTTCTTGCTTTTAATACTTTTCTTCCTGATGCTGTTTTCATTCTTTTCATAAAACCATGTTCTCTTTTTTCTTGTCTATTTTTTGGTTGAAATGTTCTTTTCATCTTTATTAGCACCTCCTATATTGATTTATTTATAATAATTTATTATCTAAAAATAACAAGTAGATTGATTATACCTTAATTTAGTACAAATTGTCAAGAGAATTTTAGCTTTTTTTGAAAAAAATACTTAAGGATTTAAGCATTTCCTACGTTTTTTTATATATCAGAATAACTAAAGATTTATAATATATTATTTTTTAAGAATGAATGTGGGGACCAACAAGTTATAGTTTGTAAATAAAATTCGAGGAGCAACTGCACCGCAGAAGTTTATCTACAAACTGTTAGCAGTTGGGAATGTATAAAAAATAATATATTATAACTCTTTAGCAAATATAAACAATCTGTAAATCGTAACACTGACTTTATAATATATAAAACTTTTTTTAATAACTATATTGACTTATCTACTATAAATCTGGTATGATATGGGAAGTACAAAATAGATACGATTTCAATTGGTAATTTATAAAATTTTTGTTCGTATTAATCTTTTTTATTTTTACAAACATATTACAAAATTATCCACATTTAAGTACTATTTTGTGGATAATTATTTTAAGAAAGGTCGGTTTTTAATGGCAATAGAAAAAGAAGAATTAATTGCAAAAATAAGAGAATTATTAAAACCTGAAATTACTCCAATATCATATGATACTTGGATTGTGCCACTAGGCATAAAAAGCATAGAGGGGAATAATATAGTTTTTACAACTAATTCAGAATTTCACAAAGATTTTATTGAAAATAAATATAATAACTTATTACTAAATACTCTAAAATATATAACAAACAAAGAATGGACATTTTCAGTAATAGATTTAGCAACAGAAGATACCTCAGCAGATACAATGTCTGATGAAGAAAACTCACAACCTTCGACAGAAACAGCAGTAAATAAATCATCACTAAATCCTAAATACACATTTGAAACTTTTGTTGTTGGTAATGATAACAGACTTGCATATGCAGCAGCCCTAGCAGTAGGAAATGAACCTGGACAAGCTTATAATCCTTTGTTTTTGTATGGAGGAGTAGGATTAGGTAAAACTCACTTAATGAATGCAATAGGAAATAGAATACTTGAAAAAAATAAATCTTGCAATGTATTATATGTAACATCTGAAAAATTTACAAATCAATTAATTAATGCAATTAGAGATAACAAAAATGAGATTTTTAGAAAAAAATATAGAAATATTGATGTTTTATTAATAGATGATATTCAGTTTATAGCTAGAAAAGAAAGAATTCAAGAAGAATTTTTCCATACATTTAATACATTATATGAAAATGGAAAACAAATAATAATTTCTAGTGATAAAGCACCTAGAGATATTCCTTTTTTAGAGGATAGATTAGTATCAAGGTTTGAATGGGGATTATTAGCAGATATATCCCAACCAGACTATGAAACTCGTTTAGCAATATTAAGAAAAAAAGCTCAAGAAGAAAATCTTATAATAGATGATTTTATATTATCAAATATAGCAAACAAAATAGATTCAAATGTTAGAGAACTAGAAGGAGTATTTAATAAAGTAGTAGCAACAGCATCTTTAACACATAGTCCTGTAACAATAGAATTAGCTGAAAAAACACTTAATGAATTCAAATATGAAAAAGAAAAAGTTATTTCTTGTGACTTTATAAAAGAAACAGTAGCTAAATACTTTAATATAGATAAAGAAGATTTATCTGGAAATAAGAGATCAAATGAAATAGCTTTTCCTAGACAAATAGCAATGTATTTATGCAGAACAATTGCTAACATGTCTTATCCTCAGATAGGAAGCGACTTTGGAGGAAGAGATCATTCAACAGTTATGCATGCTTGTAGAAAAATAGAAAAAGAAACAAAAGAAAAAAGTAATACAAAATTAATTGTGGATAGTGTGAAAAACATAATCACAGATGTAAAACAATAACAGTAAAAATAATTACAGAAATTTTTTAAAATTTGTGTTTGGAAAAATTATTGTTTGGAAAATAATTTGATTTTTCTTCTTACGGAACCAATACATTTGATATCCACATACCATTGTTAATAAGCTGTTAAAAAACTGTGAACACATTAAAGTATACACATAAAAAAAATAACATGTGGATTACTGCTTAAATTTTCCACTAACTTATAAACAACAATTTTTTAAGCGGTTCTAAATATCAACATACTTTTCCACATTTTCCACAAGACCTAATACTATTACTACTAAATATATTATTTATTATAAAAGGAGAAATCGAAATGAAATTTATTTGTTACAAAGACAAAATATTGAAAGCTATTAATTCCGTAGTAAAAGGAGTAGCCTCAAAAACAACAATGCCAATATTAGAAGGTATATTAATCCAAACAAATGATAATGAAATTAAATTAACAACTTATGATTTAGAACTTGGTATAGAATATATAATGGAAAGTGAAATAAAAGAACAAGGAAGTACAGTTGTAAATGCTATAATGTTTAGTGAAATTATAAGAAAACTTCCTGATACTGAAATAAGTATTACATTAAATGATAAAAATTTGTTAGAAATAGAATGTGAAGGATCATTATATAAATTAGCTACAATGAATCCTGAAGAATTTCCAGAATTACCAAAAATAGAAATAGAAAAATCTATAGAAATAGATCAAAGCATATTAAAAAACATGATAAGAAAAACAATATTTGCAGTGAGTACGGAAGAAAGCAGACCAATATTCACAGGTTGTTTATTAGAAGTGCAAAACAATAAATTAAATTTAGTAGCAGTTGATGGATTTAGACTAGCATTAAGAAGTATTTATTTAAATAAAGAAACAAATGATTTTAGTGCTGTAATACCAGGAAAAACTTTAAATGAAGTTAATAAGATAATTTCAGATTCTTTTGAACAAGTAAAAATTGGTATTTCTAAAAATCAAGCATTATTTGAAATGGATAATTGTAAAATTGTAACAAGAATATTAGATGGAGAATTTTTGAATTATAAAAATGTAATACCAAGTAATTGGGAAACAAGGATAAGAGTAAATAAAAACAGTGTACAAGATAGTTTTGAAAGAATTAGTTTAATATCATCATCATCAATAGAAAAAGAGAAAAAATATCCTGTAAAAGTAAAAGTAGATATTGGAAAAGTTTTAATTTCATGTACAAATCAAACAGGGGATGCAAAAGAAGAATTATTTGTATCTACTGAAGGAAAAAATTTAGAAGCAGGATTTAACCCAAAATATTTTCTAGACAGTTTAAAAGCAATAGAAGATGAAGAAGTTTTCATTGAATTTGGTACAAGTATTTCTCCATGTTTAATAAAATCAGTAGAAAATAATGATTATACATATATGATTTTACCAATTAGATTAAAAGAAGAATAAATTTAATTATGAAAAATAAATCCACATATTATTAATAAATTGTGGAAAATAAAATAAAAAAGACTAAATAAAATTATTGATAAACTGGAGAAAAATATGTGGATAGAAAATATAAAAATTAATAATTTTAGAAATTATGATAATGAGGAAATTAATTTAGGAAAAAATATAAATATTTTTTATGGAGAAAATGCACAAGGAAAAACAAATATAATAGAATCTATTTTTTTAAGTAGTATGGGAAAATCTTTTAGAACAAATAAAGATAAAGAAATGATAAATTTAAATAAAGAAAAAGCAGTAATAGAAATTTCTTTTGTTAAATCAGACAGAGAAGGAAAAGTAAAAATAGAATTATCAAATAAAAAAAGTATATATTTAAATGGAATAAAATTAAAAAAATTAAGTGAATTATTAGGAAATATAAATATAGTTATTTTTACTCCAGATGATATTAATATATTAAAAGGCGGACCTCAAAATAGAAGAAGATTTTTAGATATTATGATTAGTCAATTAAAACCTAATTATATGTATAATTTAAGTTTATATTTAAAAACATTAGAACAAAGAAATAATTATTTAAGGCAAATAAAAGAAGAAAATAAAGATGAAAATTTGTTAGAAATATGGGATGAAAAGCTAGCAGATTATGCATTTATAATTTTTGAATATAGGAATGAATTTATTAATAAAATAAAAAATAAAATTAAAAGTATACATAAAGATATAACAAATGAAAAGGAAGATATAGAAATCGAATATATAACAGAATGTAATAATAAAGAAAATTATATAGAATTATTAAAGAAGAGAAGGAAGTTAGATATAATAAAAGGATATACTACAAAAGGAATACATAGAGATGATTTTAATATATCAATTAATGATAAACAATTAAATATTTATGGTTCTCAAGGACAACATAGAACAGCAATACTTTCATTGAAGTTGTCTGAACTAAATATTATATATGAAGAAATAGGTGAATATCCTATATTATTGCTAGATGATTTTATGTCAGAATTAGATGAAAACAGAAGAAAACAATTTTTAAAGAATATAAAGAATACACAAATTATAATAACTTGTACAGAAAAATTTAATATTGAAAATAATAATTTTTTAATATATAATGTCAAAGAAGGAAAAGTTTTTAAAGAAAAATAGAATTATAAATGTAAGCAAATAATTGATATAACTAAATAAATTTTAAAAGATTACATAATTGAATTCTAGAGGAGGAAATTAAATGGAGAAGTACAATCACGAATATGGAGCAGAACAAATTCAAGTATTAGAAGGACTTGAAGCAGTAAGAAAAAGACCAGGTATGTATATAGGAAGTACATCTGTTAGAGGGTTGCATCATTGTGTATATGAAATTGTAGATAATGGTGTAGATGAAGCTTTAGCGGGATATTGTACAGAAATAAATGTAACAATAGAACCAGGTAATATAATAAATGTAGAGGATAATGGTAGAGGAATTCCAGTAGAAATACATCCAAAAACAGGAATTTCAACAGCAGAGACAGTATATACAGTATTACATGCTGGTGGAAAATTTGGTGGAGATAGTGGATATAAAGTATCAGGAGGTCTTCATGGAGTTGGAGCATCTGTTGTAAATGCTTTATCTACTTGGACAGAAGTTACAATAAAAAGAGATGGTAACTTATATAAAATGAAATTTGAAAAAGGAAAAACTGTTCAGGAACTAAAGAAAATAGGGGAAGCAGAAGGAACTGGTACAACAGTAAGATTTTTAGCAGATGATACTATTTTTGAAAGCTTAGAATATGAATATGAAGTATTAGAAAAAAGATTTAGAGAGATTGCATTTTTAACAAAAGGTTTAAAAATTACAATTGAAGATAAAAGGGAAGAAACTCCTAAAAAAGCAGAATTTTGCTTTGAAGGTGGATTAAATTCATTTGTAGAATATTTAAATAAAAATAAAGAAAAAATAAATAAAACTCCAATTTATATAGAAAAAGATGGAGAAGTACCAGTAGAAATAGCTATTCAATATACAACAAGTTATTCAGAAAATATATATACATTTACAAATAATATTAATACAATTGAAGGTGGAACTCACCTAGAAGGATTTAAAAGAGCATTAACAAAAGTATTTAATGATTATGCAAGAAGTCATAATATATTAAAAGAAAAAGATAATAACTTACAAGGTGAAGACATAAGAGAAGGAATTACAGCAGTTGTATCTGTAAAAGTAAAAGAGCCTCAATTTGAAGGACAAACTAAAACAAAATTAGGAAATAGTGAAGTAACTGGTATAGTACAAAGTATGGTAAATGAATCTTTATCAGCATTTTTAGAAGAAAATCCAAATATAGCAAAAGCAATATTAGAAAAATGTATTAGTGCATCAAGAGCAAGAGAAGCAGCAAGAAAAGCAAGAGAATTAGTAAGAAAGAAAAATTCATTAGAAACTTCAACATTGCCAGGAAAATTAGCAGACTGTAGTAGTAAAGTAGCAGATGAATGCGAAGTATATATTGTTGAGGGAGACTCAGCAGGAGGAAGTGCAAAACAAGGAAGAGATAGAAAATTCCAAGCAATATTACCTTTATGGGGAAAAATGTTAAATGTAGAAAAAGCAAGAGCTGATAAAATTTATGGAAATGATAAATTAAATCCTGTTATATTAGCAGTAGGTGCAGGAATCGGAGCTGACTTTGATATTACTAAAATTAGATATGGAAAAGTAATTATAATGGCAGATGCTGATGTTGACGGTGCACATATTAGAACATTATTGTTAACTTTCTTCTTTAGATATATGAGACCATTAATAGAAAATGGAAATGTTTATCTAGCTCAACCACCATTATATAAATTATCTAAAAAAGGAATGGATGATGTATATTGTTATACAGATGAAGATTTAGATAAAGCATATAAAGAATTAGAAGAAAAAGGTATTGCTAGAGATCAATTAGGATTACAAAGATATAAAGGTTTAGGAGAAATGAATCCAGAACAATTATGGGAAACAACAATGGATCCAGAAAGAAGAACATTAGTAAAAGTAACAATGGATGATGCAATTAAAGCTGATGAAATATTTACATTATTAATGGGAGATGAAGTAGAGCCAAGAAGAGAATTTATACAACAAAATGCTAAATATGTTAAAAACTTAGATATTTAAAAACAATTAATACAGCAATAATAAAGAAAAAACAATGAAAGTAAACATAATTTAATGGCAGATAAAATTAATTTAATTAAATTTTATCTGCCATTAATCTATAAAGCTAATAATAATCTTAGCTAAAACTAATATACCTAATAGTCAAACCTAATATATATTACTATATAAATAAGCCCTGTACCAAATATATTAATCATTCGCTCGACCATTAATACACTCAAAATAACTGTATTCATCCTAATAGGACTAATAACAACCACTTAAAAAATATAAGAATAATCTTAGCTCGAATATATTACCTATAATTTGACCATATATAAATAAAAGAATGAAAATATAGCCTACAAACAAATAATATATTCTTCTCGCCGACATATTATAATATATTAAATACACTATAATATATCTTTGTCCGAATATAAATAAACAAATAAATATCTATTTATATTCTTGGCTCAACTATTATTAACCTTATATTTATATTATGTATAAATATAAAAAAATTATTCATATTTAATTAATTATAAAAAATAATTTGATATTTTACATTTTTAAACTGAAATAAATAAGTAAGTCTAATTTTAATAAATTGAGAAAAGCTTATAAATAGTATAATTAATAATTAACAAAAATATATAAAATAATGAAAGAAAAATAAATTAATATATATGTCGAAAGCTGTCGACGAAAAATTTAAGTTTCGGTTTTTTGGATTAAAAATTTAATGATTATCTAAAAGCTGGTGA
>CANPDB010000027.1 GCA_947572725.1 uncultured Clostridium sp.
ATTACAATTTTTACTCTTACGGTTTTATGCTTTTTAAACTAACGAAAATATTCTACAAGTCTTTATTCAATTCGTTACTAGATAATGGCTTATCATGTTATATTAAAGAAATGTTAGTATATAAATATCTATTTGTATCTCGGTTGCCTTACATATATTAAGGAATTCTAATAAAATATAATACGCCTCTTTCACTTAGTCCTCACTAACGTTCGACGTGAACATCCCTCATTATATTTTATAAGAATTCCTAAACATATTTCAGTTACATTCGATACTACATAAATATTTATATAATAACATTTCTTTATGTTCCTATTGTAAAAACCATTATCTAGTAACTTCAATTCATTTTTTCATCTTCGGACATATTATATATTCTTCTTTCATGATCATCTTTATATCTTGCAATATCAGATTCAGAACATCCTGCAAGTTTTAATGCATCTTCTGTATACCAATCAATTAGTGAAATTCTATTTTCAATTTTGAATTTTTCGTAAGCCTGTACAAATAATTCTAATTCTATTTTATTTTTCATAAGGCTACTAATTGCTTTTAAAGTTCTATATATTCCTTTAAGTTCACCTTCATAATATTCAAAATTATCATAATTCCATTTATCATCACATATAAATTCGTCGCTATCATCATACATATAATATCCATATCCTACCATATCTGAAGAATCATAATTTCCTTCTGCTAAATATTCATTTAGACCTTTTCTCCATGTACAAAGATAATCTAATACAAATACATCTTTATTATTAATAGAAAGTCCTTCTCTATATGGTATATCGTCCCATGAAACTAATAAGTCTCCTTTTTTAAATGGAGTAGGAATATTTACAAAAATATTATCTATATCTAAAAAATTATTTTTTGAATCATAAATATTTGTTAATATTCTTTTATTATTAATTACTTGATACTCAGCAATAATAGTAGGTTCATCACTATTCAAATATTTCTTACTCACATTATATTTTAAAGTATCGTTATATTCTTCTATGTATTCTGCAATTTCTTTATCAATATCTTCAAAGGTTGTTCTTAAATTTTCTAAATAATTCCAACTTCTATCCCACTTCCTTATTGAAGTATAATATTGATCATAAGAATATACCACTCCTTCTTCTTTTTTTACTAGCTTATTTTTTAAAATATTTAATCTTTCTATTTCATTTTTTATCATATCTTTTACATTGTCGTAATGGTTACAATTAATTCTTTTGATTACCTCCATATCAGGATAGTTATCAATTAAATCTTTATATTTTATAATCTTTTCATCTATATCCATTCTTTTATTTCTATATACTAAAACTGCCAATTCTTCTATATTAAATTTATGTTCTATCTGTCTACAGTAATCTCCAATCGCTCTTGAATTAATTAAATCATAATTATCTGCTTCTTTTTTTATATCTTCTTTTATTCCTCTATTATACATTTCTAATAATAGTTTTAGCTCTTCAATTTCTTCACGATGTTTTAAAATTTCTTCTGATTCATCTGAATTCTCTAATTGCTCTATTTTTCTTTCTACTTGTTTTTTGCAATTATATTTATTAATATCTATATTCCCTTTTATTTCAAAATACACTTTATAAAATGCTTTTGGATAATGAACTTTATACCAAGCAATTCTAAAAGCATTTATTGTATACCCTATTGCATGTGCTTTTGGGAATAAATATTGTATATTTTCACATGATTCTATATACCATTCAGGAATATTATTTTTTTTCATTATTTCTTTATATTCATTCCATTGTTCTAAAATTTCTTTTCTTGATTCTTTACTACATTTTCTATGTGCTTTTCCCTTTCTAACAAACTCTTCAATTTCAAATGCTGTTTCTCTTTTAATTCCATTACTAATTAAAAAATTCATAATATCAGCTCTATTAGAAATTACTTTATTGATTGAAATACATTTGTTTTTAATTAACCATTCTGCATTCCAAGTCCAAGTACCACTTCCATGTGCTAGTCCATCTATACAAATTAAATCATTAAAATTCGTCGGTTTTGATTCTTTTAGCATATTTATCACAAATTTTGTCCCAAATTCAGGTATTCCTCTAGTACTAATTTCATATTTTTCATTTCCTGCATTTACGAAAATAGATAAAGTTTCTTTATCGTTTAAATCAATGTCTTTTGGATTTATTTGCGTAATTTCTTTAAGTCTATGTAATATTGTTAACGTATCATGACTTAAAATATCAAATTTATAAAGTCCACTTTGCCAAATTGAATGATAATCCATATGTGTTTTTATGATACTTTTATCATTAACTTTATAACTTTCAACAGGAGTAAATTCTTTTATATCCCTTCCCTCTGGTAATATAAAAATCCCACCTGGATGAACTCCTGTACATCTTTTTATACCAATAAGTTTATCAATTAATTCATGTTTCTTTTTTTCTTCTATTTCATAATTCAAATCTTCAGAATATTTTTCTATCATCTGTTTTGCTGTTTTTTCTGCAATAGCTCCAATTGTACCACAATGAATAACATTACTTTTTCCATATTTTTCTGAAATATACTCATGAATTTCATTTACTATTTCATTGGAAAAGTTTAAATCTATATCTGGTTCGCTATCAAAATTTTTTCCGGCAAATATTTCAAAAGGTAAATTATAATCTATTGGGTTACACTCCGTTATTCCTAGTAAAAATGCAACAAAAGAATTTCCTACGCTTCCTCTATATCCCACTAAATATCCTAATTCATTTGATTTTTTTACAGCATCACTTGCCATTAAATATATTGTTTCAAATCCATTTTCTATAATTGAATTTAGTTCTAATTCCAATCTATCTGATATGTTCTTTTGTAATTCTTTTCCATAAATGTCATGTGCTTTTTTATAACATTCATCTTTTATAATATTTTTAGAATTTTCTATTTTTGGATAATCTTTTTTTAGTTTTTCTATATTAATTGGTTTTACCTCTTCACACATTTCTACTATTCTATGTGTATTGTCAGTTACAATTTTTATAGCCATTTCCTTATCTAGGTAATTAAATTTTTCTAACAATTCTTCAGTAGTATGTAAATATCTTTCATTATTACATTCACAATCTATTATACCTTTTGAATGATTCAAAATTTCATTGCAAATACTATCTTCTTTTTTGATGAATAATGGATTGGAACTTGCTATTACTAGGATATTATTATTATTTCCCAGTTCAATCATTTTTTTATTAATTTCTTGAATTTTGGTTGTTTCGTCTATATTCCTAATCTTAGTTATATAATCTCCTCTAACTTTATTTTTCGCATTATATACTGGTTCAATTTGTATAAAATCATAGTATTTTACTATTTTATTAAGTTCTTCACTCTCATTTTTATCATATATTTTTTTATATACTTCTCCATTTATTCCATAAGTTCCATATAATAAACCTTCTCTATATTTATCAAGTTGACTTCTGAATATGATATTTTCGTTTGACAATAAAGTATATAGATTTTTTAATCCTTTTTGTTCTTTAACTAATATTATAATTTCATTTATTTCATTTTCATCTTTACTATTATCATCTATAAATCTAGTTTTAACTCCATAAATTAATTTTAGATTTTTTATTTGATTTTTTTCAATATATTCTTGTGCTTCAATAAAACTTTGTGTACTATCTAAATCAGTTATTCCAATTGCACACCAATTACGATTTATTGCTTCATCAATATATTCTTTTACTGATGATATTCCCAACATTTCGCTCATTTTGGTATAACATCCAATTTCTACTCTTTCTTTATATTTTTCCATAATTTTTTCCTCCTCTTATTTTTCTATTTGATATTATATTATAGCTTTTTGTTTTTTTCATTACGTCTGGTCATATATTGTCATTTTCTATACAAGAACAACAGTGGCATGATTAAAGTTTTTTGACCTTTTATATTACTCTTCATGCCTCGTCTTTGTTCGCTCGCGAAAATTGCAGCGCAATTTTCTGTGAAATGCTTTATATTATAGGAAATTCGGAGAACTTTATTATAATATAAAAAAATAAATCAAAAAATATTGTGTAAAATATTTTTCGACTTATTTTTCAGCCTTATTCTCGATTTATATTATAATTTCTTCACCATCACTTGCTAATTTTATAATACAATTTTCAAGTCCGCATATCTTCAAAAGCAGTTGGATTTTCTCCATGTATTGGAACCAGTAATTTTGGTTTAACTACTTTACATACTTTGTTTATTGCTTCATAATCTGCATGTCCACTTGTATGTAAATAAATATAATCTTTCGGTACAAATTTTTGCATGTTTTCATATTCAGTAAATTTTTCATCTAAATATCCTTTCCATTGCGAATAAATAAATGTTTTTTTAGGGAATTTTTCCATAACTTTTTTAGATATATAATTGTCTCGAACTAACATAACAAAACCTTTATTTTGCATAAGTTCTAAAATATTGTCTGCATAACTTAATACCTTATTTTTAAATTTATACAATTCACTTCTTGATATATTGTCAATAAACATTAAAATTTCCTTTTGATAATTATCGCAAACAAATAATCTATTTGCTTTTAAAGCTCCCTTATGTATTGCTGCAATACGATCAATATTTGTACTACTACACATTACAAATACATATTTATTTTCTTTAAAAACTTGTTCTGCTCTGTCTTGTAGTTCCATTTCTGTCATAGCAGATTCTTTTTCTCTTGAAAGTGTTGTTCCTTCACATATCAAGCAATCTACTTGTCCAACGTATTTTTCTAAAGCTTGAATTACAGCTTTACCTCTTTGACCATGTGTTCTAAAATCTCCTGTATGTAAAACTTTTTTGCCATCACATTCAATTAGAAGCATATGTGCATTAAATGCCGAATGGTCTACCTCAATAGGTGTTATTGTTATATCTTTAATTTTTATCTTTTCAGGGATCTTATATGTTTTAAAATTATCAATTAATGCTAAATCTTCTTCTTTAACTAATTTTGCTGTTGAAAGGCGAGTTTGTAATATTTTAAATATTTCCTTTGAAACTTCGCCAATATATATTGGTATTTGTGGCAAAATTTTATTATAAAGCCCAATATGATCTCCATGATAATGTGTTATAAAAACTGCATCAAAATTTGGTTTTCCCATAGTTAAACCTTCGATTTCAAGTTCAGGCTTTTTTTCATTATTTACTGATGGTAAATTTTCGCCAATATCAATAGCTATTCGAGTACCATTTTGGGATTGTATCTCTGTAACACATCCTCCAATTTGGTGTGTACCTCTATAAACTATGATTTTCATAACTCTCTCCCTATATTAATTGTCAAAATCAACAATCTATATTTATGTTTTTCCAAAAGCTAAGATTATTAAGTTTAATTCATTCTACATCTTAGTTTTTATTTATAAAATCTTCAAAAGAAATCATACATTGATCATATAATCCATATCCCATAAGCGAAGCTGTGGCTATCTTTAGGTCACACATCTCTTTTAATTTTTCATATTCTTTAGATTTAATAACTTCCTGTAATTCTCTTTTTAGTACTGTTTTTGCTGGTTTATGATTAGCACATAAAAGTATAAATTCAGGTTTATTCTCTAATAATGTAACATTTTTACTAATATTTATTATATTTAAACTAACTTTTTGATTTATAATTTTTTCTACTTCTTGATATATGTCATTTTTTTCATTATTTAGAAATGTATATATGTCCTTTATGTGTTCTTGGACTCCGGCTTTTCCTGTTAATGCATTGTCTCCATATTTAACTTCAATAAAAGCAATTTTTAAATCTTTAGGATTTTTTCTCTCTTTTGATGTAGACAGCCACTTCATTGCAACCATATCAAAACGACTATTATTTTCAACGTTTGCATATTCAATATCTGCAATATAATAATCTGTATCATTGCTAATAGAGCCATAATTATTTTCACGTAATATTAATTGTTGAAATTCTCTTTCAGCCTTTGGATTTTTTGAAAACCATACATCCATTTCATACTTTAATATTGGTAAATTTTCAACAATGTCTTTGACATTGCCTTCTTTAAACAATTTTTGTATAAGTTCTTTATGCTTGTCCGAATATTTTGAGTCAAAGTAAAATTGGTAATTTCCTTGTTTTTCTTCTACTTTACAAATATTTCCACCACGATAATATACATTTATATAATTTTCTCGGATTTCTAAGCACAATGTATCGTCATTTTTTACTGCCTCTAGTAATATTGATAATTTTCCTTCTTTTAAATCATTAACAAATTCTTTAGATAAACCTCTCATAAAACTTTCCTCCTTCTTTTTTTACATTGTAACACTCTGTATATTTTTTTGTCTAGCTTTTATATATTTCTTTATTACAGTTCATGTGGAAAAAATACTATAAAGCACCTGAACTGTAACATTTCTTTCAAGTTCTTGTAGATTAAGTTTAAATTTCTAGGTTATTCCTCCCATGTTTATTATTGATTATTTATGTTGACCATTTCAAAATTAGGTATATCTTTATTATATATTCTAATTCTTAATTTACAAACATTATCTATTTCCATATTTTCATTACTATCATCATCGAAAATCCAAACATTAAATGCTACAAGATAGATACGATAGTGGTCAATATTTGTCTTGTCTATTATTTTCATTATCGTTTCACCATATTCAAAACTAAAATTAGGTAATTCATCTAACTTTTTAGAAATGTATTCAAATATTTGATTATTTGCTTTATCGGCTTGCTTTTCTGTACAATTAGCTATAATATTTTCTTTAAATGTTAATTTCAATTCTACCTCATTCGACATACGCTTGTCACTTTGGTGTATAATTAAATACGGTATTTTTTCATTAAAAATTTCTGTATTATTTAAACAATCTACAAATTTTTTCATACTTTGTTTTATAGAAAATATACATTCTGGATTTTCTTTATAATCTCTTTTTCCTTTACTTCTTTTCATCTATTTTCTCCTTTTTTAATATATTTACAATATTTTTATATACTTTGCTAATAAATTGTTACAATTCATGGCCTTATTTAAAATAGTAGAATAAAAAAGTTATAATATATTATTTTTTAGGAATGAATGTGGGGACCAACAAGTTATAGTTTGTAAATAAAATTCGAGGAGCAACTGCACCGCAGAAATTTATCTACAAACTGTTAGCAGTTGGGAATGGATAAAAAATAATATATTATAACTCTTTAGTGAAGTAACTATAAATAAGCTGTGAATTGTAACAATAAATTTTCTATTTTACAATTTTCTCTATTAATTATACTTTTATACTTGTCCCCTTGACTATTATTATATAGAAAAAAAGAAAAATGTACAACATTCTTGGTCACGTAATGTGTTTTTATTGTATTTAATTATAAGTACTACAAACATAATACTTAATAGTATATTAAGTATTAGAGTGATTTGTTCCATTCCTAATAAAATTGTTTCTTTATTTTTTTACTTTATTATGCTATACTTTTTTTGGTGATTATTTTGAAAATATTATTTAAAAATACAACAAAATATAGTAAAGAAATTTATAATAAATTTCTTCAATTTCATAAAAATAAATTTAGTCTCTCTTATACTTTTTATACGGCTATTGTAGCAATAGCTTTGTTTTATTGCATTTCTATGCAAGTGATTTATCACAATTTTACACTTGCTATTTCTTTGTGTGCTGTGTTAACTGCTTTCTTTGTATGGAGATTCTTGCATCCAATTAAGGAAGTTTCTAAAGATTATCATAGTGCTACAATTCAAAAAGAAAAAGAATTTACTTTTTTGTTTTTTGATAATCACTTTAAAATTCGTGATCAATTAAATTCTGAAATTGTTAAATATTACAAATTATATCGTGTTTTTGAAACTGCTGACTTTTTTTATTTTTATATTGATAAGACACATTCCTATTTAATTTCAAAAGATGGATTTTCTAAAGGCTCTGCTTCTGCATTTTCGATTTTTATTAAGAAAAAATGTTGGTGGAAATATAAAAAAATAAAAAACTTTTAACTGTTACAATTTACAACTCTATTTTTAATAATAAAGTAGTTAAAGAGTTATAATATATTATTTTTTAGAAATGAATGTAGGGACCAACAAGTTACATATTGTAAATAAAATTTGAGGAGCAACTGCACCGCAGAAGTTTATCTACAATATGTTAGCAGTTGGGAATGCATAAAAAATAATATATTATAACTCTTTAGCCAATATAAATGAGATATTAATTGTAACATTTAAAAATTTTGAATTTTTGCAAACAAATATTTGACTTTTCATTTTTTTATGATATAATAGAATAAATGTTTGCAAAGGATAATAATTATGGATATGATGGATAAGTTACAAATACTAGCAGACTCTGCAAAATATGATGCATCTTGTAGCTCTAGTGGAAGTAACAGAAAAAACAAAAACAATGGAATTGGTAATGGCAGTAATTGTGGAATTTGTCACAGTTGGGGTGCTGACGGAAGATGCATTTCACTATTAAAAATATTGTTAAGTAATTGTTGTATTTATGATTGTAAATACTGTATCAATCGTTCAACAAACTCTGTTAAGCGTGCCACATTTACTCCAAGAGAAATTGCTGATTTAACTATTAACTTTTATAAAAGAAATTATATTGAAGGTCTATTTTTAAGTTCTGCAGTTATTAAATCACCTGACCATACAATGGAAATGTTAGTTCAGAGTGTGTCTATATTAAGGAATGAATATAACTTTAATGGATATATACATTGCAAAACAATCCCAGGTTGTAGTCAGGAATTAATCGATAAATTAGGAAATTTAGTTGATAGACTTAGTATTAATATTGAGCTTCCATCTAATAATAGTCTAAAATTATTAGCACCGCAAAAAGAAAAATCTGGAATTTTAGAACCTATGAGTTATGTTTCTAAAAACATTAAGCAAAATAAAATAGATACAAATAGATTTAAAACTAGCTTTGTTCCTGCTGGGCAGACAACTCAATTAATTGTTGGAGCAACTCCTGAAAGTGACTTAAAAATTCTAAAACTTTCTGAAGGTTTATATAACAAATTAAGTTTAAAAAGAGTTTACTATTCTGCTTATGTAAGTATAAATAATGATAAAAATTTACCTACATTAGAAGCACCACCTCTACTTAGAGAAAACAGACTATATCAAGCTGACTGGCTTCTTCGTTATTATGGATTTAAAGCTGATGAATTATTAGATGCAAGTCATCCAAATTTTAACCATATATTAGACCCTAAATGTGATTGGGCACTTAGAAATATATCTCAGTTCCCAATTGAAATTAATACAGCTGATTACTTTACATTACTTAGAATACCGGGTATAGGAGTAATTTCTGCCAAAAAAATAATTAAAGCACGACGCCAATTCTTACTAGACTTTGAAGCTTTAAAAAAACTTGGAGTTGTACTAAAAAGAGCAAAATACTTTATTACTTGTAAAGGAAAATATTTTGATAAAGTCTATAAATTCAATCAAAATTTTATAGAAACAAATTTAATTTACCAAGAAAGAAATAGTTTACCACAGCCTAACTTTAAACAACTCTCACTTTTTGATACTTTACAACCTACAAAGGAGGATAAAATAAAATGTCTAACTGGAAGCTTATAAACAAAACTTATTTATATGACGGAACTTTTGATGGATTTTTAACTATTGTATTTGACAGTTATTCAAGTAAAACTTTGCCACAAAAAATATTTGATAAAAAAGCATACTCTCCTAACTTTTTAGACCAAACAATTGAAATAAAAACAGATTCTGAAAAAGCAAAAAGAGTATTTAATGGAATTGAAAAAAATATTAGTTATACTACTCTTTACAATACATATTACGCTTTTCTTTCAAATGAAAATGAAAAAGAATTATATATATTAAAATATTTATGTGACGGTTTTGATATTGGACCGGAAATTAATAATATGCTTACAATTTCATATGTATTCAAGGTTATGAATATTAAAAAAAGAGCTTTTGGAGAATGTCATAGATTAAAAGGCTTACTTCGCTTTCAAGAAGTGGGTGAAAATTTATATTATGCCTCTATACACCCTGACAATAATATTATAGAACCTTTGGGACATCACTTTATAAATCGCCTACCTACTCAGAATTTTATTATACACGATAAAACAAGAAATATTTGCTTTCTTTATAATGGAACAGAATATAAAATTATAGATAATATTAATTTTGAAGTTCCTGATGTTTCTATGCAAGAACAAAAATATCAAGAATTATGGAAGTTGTTTTTTAAAACAATTGCAATTAAAGAAAGAACTAATCCTAGGTGTCAAATGCAGTATATGCCTAAAAAATATTGGAAAGATTTAATAGAAGAACCTTAAAGTTTTAAAATTTTAAGGTTCTTTCTTTTAATAACTTATAATATTTTAGTTTCTTCTATATCAAAAATTTTTCCTTCTCTTTTGACAATTTGCATTATAAATTTTATTATTAATTGTAAATTATAGCTGTTAAAGCTTTCTGATTTATTCTTTAAAATTAACAGTTGTTTTGCCTACTCCAGCATCAATTTTTATAACAGTATTTCCATTACCAATTGTTTCATCATCAGAGACACCTTTTCCATCAACTGTAAAACTACCTAATCCCTTTTGTGCTTTTATTTTATAATCTGACTCATTACCTTTTAAATTAAGTTCAACTTCTCCAACACCAGAATCAACATCTGCATTATTTGTAATTTTGCTTGTTACAACTAATCTCCCTATTCCACTATCTAATTTTAAAGTTTCTATTGTAGAATCATTAATTATTGTTTCACCTGCTCCACACTCTATTCTAGCATAATCTGTATCAAAGTTTTGAATGTTACATTTTCCTACTCCTGTTTCTAATTCGATTTTATCTGCCTTTAAATATTCTATACTTGTATCATTTGCACCTGCTTCAATATTAATTTTATCAAATACTATATCTTCTGGTATATATATAATAACTTGTGGTACAAGGTTTTGATTTTGAAACCAGTTTACTTTTAACTTATTATCTTTTATTTTTAATGTATCTCCATTTGCTCTACATTCAAATTGCTCCGTTACATCAGCTGTTTCTATTTTCAAAGTGTCACCTTTTTTGATTTCTAGTTTACAAACACTTAAATCAATATCTAAGTTCCTGATATTAGAATAATCTTCTTCCCATTGCTTTGTTATAACCTGTGGCTCTTTTAAACTATTTTGATAGCTTTCTATTCCTATTGTGATTCCAAATATTGCAGTAATAACACCTATAATCATTCCTATAATTACAATAGCTAGATAGATTGCAAATGCAATTGCTCCATATTTTATTACTTTTTGAAATGTTGTCATTTTATTTCAACACCTCCAAATATTGCTGTGCTATTGATATATATTGTAGGCAAACTTTCATTATATTGTGTATTGATTTTATTGCTTGTTCCACCAAATATAGGTGTTGATTTTACTTTTATATTAACATTTGTAGGTACTGTTATTTCAATTCCTCCAAAAATAGCATTTGCATTAACAATTGCATCTTTTGTTATATTTGCTTTTTCAAGTCTTAATTCAACACTTCCAAAAACAGCATCTAAATTTGCTCCTGTAAATTCTTCCCCTGCAAAATTTGCTTGTTGTGCACCAAAAGTTGCACAATATTCTTGTAGATTATCTTTGTTTGAATTTAATTCTTTAATTTTACTACCTACTTTTTTATTTACAGTATCTTTAAATAGTATACTAAGCCCTACCATTACTAATATAAATGGAAGAATTAGTTTACTTATCATAGAAAATGATAATATACTTTGTGCACAAAGTAATAATACAATTCCTACTACTAACCATATAAAGCTCCATACTTTGCTATCTCCTCTTATTAGTTCAATAAAGCTTGGCACAATAATAAATAATGTCCACCAACCTTTAAAAAATACATTGATATCTGTAATTCCCATTGCATTTAATCCAAAAATTACTCCTATTACAATTAATACTACTCCCCATAAAATATTTCCAAATTTTTTCATCTTTCCTTTTATGATATTTTTATATCATAATCCCCTTTCTTTTATTTTTTATATTTTTTGTTCCTATTTACATAGAAACATTTTTAAATACTTTCGAAATTCGCATCTTCACCAGATAGAACAATATCAAAATTTTCTTTATATATATCGAAATTATTATCATTTGTTACAAATCCTATTGTAATTGTATTTTCTAATTTATCTTTTGAAACCATATTTATATCATAAATTAGGTCTCCTACTAGAATACCATATTCTTTTTGTTTAATTTCATTATCAAGCTTTAATGGCAAATGTCCCTCCATTGTTTTATTTAATGTATGTATCATCTCATCATTGAATTTAATCATATTACCATTGTCGTCAAATTTGATAAAGTTACTTATTATATGTATGTTATCATAATAACAATCATTAAGTTTTAATACACCTTCAATTACATTTCCAATACCTGCTGATAGAATAATAACTGGCATATTATTTTGTTTTGCCTTTTTTAGGAATTCCTTTGCTCCTTTTCTTAGTATGTCCTTACATTCATTTATCGCTTGTTCTAATTTTTCTTTTGTTAAATGATATTCATAAAATAAATCCATATCTTTACTATACCATTCTATCATATGTTTTTCTTTTTCTTCTTTACTTATTTTATAGTCTATTTCTATTGGATAATAATAATCACAGTATTTGTTTAATTTTTCTTTAAATTCTTTTCCTAATAATTCTCCACATATATCCCAAGAATCTTTACTTTCTGTACTTGTAATTGTTTTGTCAAAGTCTAAAACAACATATGTGTTTCCATTTGCTATTTTTAATTTTTCTAATTTATTCGCATTTATATATTGCATTTTTTATCTCATTCCTTTCTATTTTATAAATATGTTTTTAAATTCTGTTCTTTTATTTTTATCTTGTTTGCATTTTACTATATATTTTATTTAATTGCAAATTTGTTATGGAAATTTTTTCTAATCTTATCTCATTAATGGTTACAAATTCACAGTTAATTTATATTTGCTAAAAGTTAAATTGTTTTTATTTTTTAATATCTACTCGCTCCCAAAGGGTTATAATTATTTATTGTTTTCGTTGCCCCATCCTAAAAATTCTACAGAAAAGTTCTTCAAACTTTTCTAAGAATTTTTGGACGGTCACCCCGGAGTCACTCAAAAATAAATAATTATAACCCTTCTCGCGCTATTTAAAGTTTTAATCAATAAAAACAATTTAACTTTTAGCAATTGCAATATTTTAGTTGAATATCTAATTTATTTATGATAAAATCGCATTAGTTTAGAAACGAATATTGTCGATAATTATAAAATAAAGTAATTTCATATAAAATATTTAACAATTCTGCAACTTTTTTTCTTTACTGCATACTTTTAATAATAGAATAAAATATAGGAGGTAACCAATATGATGAATAAAAAATATAAAGTAGCCATTTGCCGGAGCTACTGGATTAGTAGGTAGAACCGTATTAAAAGTATTAGAAGAAAAAAATCTCTCTCATTTAAGTTATACTCTCTTTTCTTCTGAGAAATCTGCTAACTCTAAAGTGAAATTTTTTAACACAGATTATATAGTTTGCGAATTAGATGAAAATTCTTTTAATCAAAACTTTGATTTCGCAATTTTTTGTGCAGGAGGTTCTGTTTCTGAGAAATATGCTCCAATTGCAGCTTCAAAAGGATGCATTGTAATTGATAATAGTAGTGTATTTAGAATGGATCCCGAAGTTCCTTTAGTTGTTCCTGAAGTAAACCCTGGCGATATTTTCAAAAACAAAGGTATTATAGCAAATCCTAACTGTTCTACTATTCAAGCTGTTGTACCTTTAAAACCATTAGATGATAAATATAATATTAAAAGAGTTGTTTATTCTACTTACCAAGCCGTTTCAGGTGCTGGTCGTAATGGTATTGAAGATTTAGAGAATAAATCTTCTGGAAAGGACTTGAAAAACTTCCCACATTCAATTTATAATAACTGTCTACCACATATAGATGTTTTTATGAATGATGGTTATACAAAAGAAGAACACAAAATGATTAATGAAACTAGAAAAATTTTAAATAAACCTGATTTACCTGTTACAGCTACAACTGTAAGAGTTCCTATTGTTAATTGTCATGGAGAATCTATTAATGTTGAATTTGAAAAAGATTTTGATATTTATGACATTAAAGTTTTACTTCAAAATTTTCCTGGTATTATTGTTGTTGATGATCCAGAAAAAAATTATTATCCTCTAGCTAGTAAAGTTGATGGAAATGATGAAGTATTTGTTGGAAGAATTAGAAGAGATTACAGTGTAAAATATGGTGTTAATTTATGGGTTGTTGCTGATAATTTAAGAAAAGGTGCTGCAACAAATGCAGTACAAATTTTAGAAAAATTAATATAATTACTGTTAAGCATAATTATTTTTAGTGGCTCTCAGAAGTTTATATTTAAATATAAACTTCTGAGAGCGAGTAAATAGTAGGTTTATAGGCAAATCCTCTCTTAAAAACCTAAATATATTATAACAAGGAAGAAAAAATAATGAAGAAAATTTTATTTAAAGGTTGTGGTACAGCAATCGCAACTCCTTTTGATGAGAACGGAGTAAATATTGGAGAATTTAAAAAATTAGTCGAATCTCAAATTGCAAACAATGTTGATGCTATTATTGTTTGTGGAACTACTGGTGAAGCTTCTACTATGACTAAAGAAGAAAAAACAGCAGTAATAAAATGTGCAATTGAAACATCAAATAAGAGAATTCCTATTATCGTTGGTACTGGTTCGAACAATACTATGCAAGCAATAGAAAATAGCAAACTTGCAGAAAGTTTAGGTGCAGATGGATTATTAGTTGTTACACCTTATTATAACAAATGTACACAAAATGGATTAATTGCTCATTTTAAAGCAATTGCTGAAAGTGTTTCTATACCTATTATCTTATATAGTGTAGCTAGTAGAACTGGTGTTAATATTTTGCCTGAAACTTGTTTAGAACTTTCTAAAGTTCCTAATATAGTTGCTATAAAAGAAGCTAGTGGCAATATATCTCAAATTGCTGAAATTGCTAGATTATGCGGAGATAACTTAAATATTTATTCTGGAAATGATGACCAAATTGTTCCTGTTTTATCAGTTGGCGGAATTGGTGTTATATCTGTACTTTCAAATGTAAGACCTCAACTTATACACGATATTGTTCAAAATTTCTTAGATGGTAATGTAGAAAAAGCTAGACAATTACAATTAAATAGTTTGCCTTTAATTAAATTGCTATTTTCTGAGGTAAACCCTATTCCTGTAAAAGCTGCTTTAAATATTTTAGGTTATAATTTTGGAGACCCTCGTCTTCCTTTAACTCCTATTACTGATAAGAATTTTGAGCTTTTGAAACAAGAATTATCTAAAGAAATATAAATTTTTATTTAAATATAGTTACAATGTAGATTTAAAATTTCTACTCGCTCCCAGGAGTTTATATTTCAATATTTTTCTGTTATCCCCATTCTAAAAATTCTAACAAAAGTTCATAGAACTTTTGAGAATTTTTGAACGGTCCCCACAATTTCACTTCAAAATATTGAAATATAAACCCCTTCGCGCTATTTGAGATGTTTAATTTAAATTGTAACTATCAATTCTTAATATTTTATGTAGAATATTGTAATATGAGTGCTTAATATGCTATAATAAAATAGAATTACATATGATTATAAAGAGGGATATATTAGATGAAACAAAATATAAAAATACTAATGGATAATGATAAAGAATTTCAAAATATTATTAAGGAATTAATTACAAACGATACTGTACAACAAATGAAAAATTATAGACAGCATTATGAAACTACTTGTTTTGAACATTGTTATGTTGCAGCTTATTACTGTTACTTAATTTGTAAAAAATATCATTTAGATTATAAATCTGCAACACGAGCTGCAATGCTTCACGATTTATTTTTGTACGACTGGCGAGTTAAAAATGGTAGAAAAGGTTTTCACGCTTTTACACATGGTAAACTTGCTTGTAAAAATGCTTGTGAATTATTTGATTTAAATGAAAAAGAAAAAGATATTATTATAAAGCATATGTGGCCTGTTACTGTTGCTTTTCCAAAGTCTATTGAAGGTTTTATTTTAACTTTTGTTGATAAGTATTGTGCAATGTCTGAATCTGTAGAGGTTGTTAAATCTCGTCTATTTATGAAAAGAGCTTTTAGATATGCTTATTTGTTTTTAAGTTTGATTATTATAAAAATATAGCCTTTTGTCTTTGTAAAATATCTTCAAGTTCACTCCCTTTTGTGTAATCTGCCAAACAACAAAAATCTACCATTCCATCCACATTTAGCTTTTCATAAATTCTATTATTATAACCGTAAAATTTATCATCTTTATTAGGTTGATGAACAAAAATAGACTTTCCACCATTGCTGTGTACAAATCTCATAGCTGCTGCATCACTATATCCATCTCCTATGTAATATACATTACGACAATCATTTTTTTGTCTGTTATTCTTTTCTAAAATGTCACAAATTGCTAACAATTTTCTATCGTCTGTCATTACTTGGTCAATTCCTACAATCATACCTCTTTCATCATGTCGTACAGAAATGCCATAAATGTCATCAAAGTATTTTGATATTTTTAAATTTTGTATAAATTCTTTCAATCCTCCAGAAATTATATAATTTTTGGCAGATGATTTTTCAATAAAATCATTTACACCAGGATTATATTTAATGTATCTTTCTCCTTCCATAAGTTCTTCATATGTAATAGCTTCGTTATTACTAACAAGTAAGTCATTGAAAAATCCAAAAAATGTTTCAAGTTCATTTCCTGTATTAATTTTTCTATATTCATCAAGTGCTTTTTCTAAATTGTCATTCCTTTTTTCTCCACTATATCCAAATTTTTTTACCCATACCCAAAACTTTGGCCATGTTTCTGTAGTTAATGTTCCATCAAAGTCAAAGATATTTATTGGTTCTAAATTATGTTCCATTATTTTCCTCCTCAAATCTATAATATTTAATTAATTAGAACTTTTTATTATATTAATTATTTCCTTACCTCCAATTCTAATATCGTTTTATTATCTTTCTTCATCATATTTTCTTTACTTAATAGAATATTTTTTTATTTCGCAATTATTATGAGCATATAATGATAAATTGCCATCATTTGGAATACCATTAAAATATGCACCAATAGCTCGACAAACGCCATTATGAGTTACAATTAGAATATAAGTAAATCTATGTTGTGCAATTCTTGTAAAAGCAGGGTGATTTACTGCATTAATTCTTGCACCATATGCTATTGATGAAAATTTACCTATTTCAGAATACCAAATTAAATTTTCTCCTCTACAAACCGCATAATCGCCTATAATAGATTCTCTAAAATTACATCTATCTCCAATATCTGAATATATACCAATTTTTGTTGTATCATCTATTTTGACATCTTTTCCAAACTTTATATCACTACTCATAAAATCAGTTCCTTTCCTTTTTTATTTTAACAATTATTTCATATTTTTTCCTCCTTCTTTTTTATATCATATCTAAATATACCAATCGTAGTTGAACACAATATGATAAATTCCGTTATTATTCCTGCATAAGCACCTACAAATAAATCATAAATAATCCACATAATGCATATAAATGCTTCTGCTAATCTCATCCATTTAGTATTACTTTGCCAAGATACTATTGTCCATAATACTAAAGCTATTACAGGTAATAAACTCGTTATGTCTTTCCATGTATAAATTCCTGCCCCTACAATCAAAAAAACAAAGATTATTAATACAATAATATTGGGCTTATATTTCTTTTTTTCATAAATAAAATATGTAATATTTCTAATGATTCCAATAACAAATGAAATTGCTCCTGTCCATGCTCCTAAAAATGTATATTCTAAAGCATACATTGTATTAGATATAATCCCAATAACTAAAATTCCTGATTTTTTCTTGAATTGCATACAAATAATATCTAATATAAATGCTATAACTGCTAATATTTGTGCTAATATAAAAAACATTTTCAATCCTCCTATTACAAGCGTGTTTTTTGTTTATGTGCATAATTTCTTATCTATATATAATATGATTCTATAATAACTCTATCAATTTATATATTTTATTATTATTTATAACTTTAATCTTCTATATTCAATATTTTCCATATTCCATTTTTTGTAGAGCCATCTCTTGCAATAATTCCTCTATCTTTTAATACTTTAATATTATAGGAGATTCCGTCTCTTGTCAAATCAAGGATTTTAGCCATTTCAACTTGTGTAATACTTGGATTTTTTTTCATTTTACAAGTTTTATAGTTTGTAAGTTGTTATAAAATGGTGCGAACAACGTAGATATCTACAACTTTTTTCACACCTTTAACGATTGATACAAATATCAATCAATTTATTAAAGTATATCACATTTTTTATAAATTGTAACAAATTTAATGTAAACTCATAAAGATAAAGAAAATAATTAAATATGTATATAATTTACTTTTTGTTTCTTTTATCATTTCTTCTTTTTGTGTTTGATATTCTTTCATTGCAATCTTTATTGATTACTTTCTAATACGATGATGCTATACTTTATTTTCATAATCAATAATTTATTTATTAAATATTTTGATTTATTATTTTTTTAATTTTTTATTGTTTTCTTTTTCTAATTGTTTCAAACTCTTTTTAGGAGTAGGTAAATTTTCTGGCATAGTTCCGTCCAGCTTCTTTAATTGCTTTTCTAACTATTTTTCCTATTTTGTTATGAGTATCACAAGCTTTCTTTTCAGTATCTATATTGTCTTTTTTTAATCTTTGCTCTGTTTGAGAAATTCTAAATAAATTTGCAATAAGTTCATCACTTCCCATATTGTCTAAAATATCTTCCCTATATCTTAACCCTTTTCTTTTAGCAATATCATCAGCAGTTTCACCATTATATAAACCTTTATAGCCTGCATTATGGAATTTATCGAAATTCTTTACTCCTGATTTTTTAGCAATTTGATTTAATGAATAATTTCCTTTTCTTGTTAAATTTCTTTGATAAAATCTTTTTTCATCTTCCGTTAATGTACTATATTCTTTTTCTGTTATTTCTTGCTTTCTAGTTTGAACTGCAAAATATGTTTGAGCAAGAGCAATTACCTTTTTTCTACTATCTCCATTTTGTGCTATTAAATAACAAGCATAACGAGTAAGCTTATAATCTTCTATAAATTCTTCTTTTCCTTTTCCAGAAATTATTGGCTTCCTGACGTCAGGAAAGCAATCCTTTACTGAAATTCCGCTATTTTCACAAGCAATCATTGCTTTTTCAATTACTTTTTTAAAATTTTCCCATTTTGAGTATTGTAAAATAGGCATAAGTTCTCGAGCATACCAAAATTCAATGCCATTTTCATCAATATGTTTAATATCTTCAAATGATTTGTTATTTTTCTCTATTTCCTTCAATAATATCATCTCCATTTTGTAGTATTTTATTTTCTATCATTTAAACATTATTTAAAAACAACAGTTCGTAAAAGTCAATTATTTTTTCGCTTTTATTGAATTTTTATATTATTAAATAAATATAAAGCTACCTTGTTTCTATCAGTTTGTTCCATTTCCATAAGTTTTACTATAGTAAAATTTATAATAAAATATTTACTTTGTAATAGTCTACTATTTTATAATCCTTAAACTTACAAAAAGTTTCTAATCTTTCTCTTTGTTCTGGAAGACTAAAGTCCTCGCGGGCTTGGTCTTCGGTGGAAACCCTCATATACAATCCACATTTTTTCTTTTCTTCATTCAATTTTCAAACCTCCTTAATAAAACCAAAAGAGACATCAAAGTACACATCATTAGAATAATTAAAAACTAAAAAAGTAATATTTTTGATATTCACTCTATGTGGCTCAATGCAACAAAAAAATCAACCAGATTTAATTTCTGATTGATTTCTGTATCAATTCTATTCAATTTAGTTCGAACAGATACGTCATTGGTGCCTTAGCAAAGGACGTATGCGAAAAATACCTTGCACAAAAGTACCTTATTATCCGTTTCAAAATTAGTTATAGCAATAGTTTCAGAAAAGTGTATACCCACTTTTGAAATTTTTCACCCTAACCGTTATTTTTAATTTAACATAACTTTTTATATTTGGCAATACTTTTTGAAAAGAAATTTAATATATATCATTATTTCCAAACTCTATCACAATTTTTAGTTTCTTTATCTTTAAATGCTTTAAAAATATCTACATTATTCATATTGGCTATACTAAGTAAATATATAAAGCAATCTGCTAATTCTTCTTCAACATTATCATTATATTCTTTTGCTATATCTAAATGTCCATTTGTGTTTTTTCTTATTGCTTTAGCAAGTTCTCCTAATTCTTCTAAAAACAACATCATTTCTCTTTCAATTGTAACTCCATCAAATTTTCTAGCTTTTTTCATATCTTTTATGTATTTTTGAACTTCTGCAATAGAACTTTTTTCATTTAATAATTCTAATTTTTCCTTTAATTCCATATCTAACTCCTACAATTGTATTTCTTCTTTAAGAAATTTACTAACAAATTCCCATCTATGTTTTATAAACTTACCACTATTTACTAAATCGTTAATTTCTGTCCAAGTTGCCCATTTTACATCTGAAACTTCATCTTCTTGAAATTTCATTTTATATATATCATAATCACATCTTAAAATATATGTGTCAATCCAAACATTTCCTGTTTTAAACTTTGTAATCAATTTTAAATTATCAGCATTAATATCAATATTTAATTCTTCTTTTGCTTCTCTAACAATAGTATTTATCGACTTTTCTCCTAATATAACAGAACCACCAGTCATAGCCCATACATTAGGTTCTAGCTTTTTTTGTTTTGCTCTTTTTTGAATTAGTATCTTATTATCACTATTTATTATCCATACATCTGCTCCTAAATGATAAAAACCTCTATCAAAAACTTTTTGATCATATTTTTTCATTATTTCGCCTGTTGGATTTCCATTGTCATCTAGTACTTCCCATAGTTCCATAGCATTATTGCCTCCATTTATATTTTTCATTTCAACCTTTTTCAAATTTCTTTTATTTTCTTTTTCTAGCTGTTTCAAACTTTTCTTAGGTGTTGGTAACTCTTCTGGCATAGTCCCGACCAGCTTCTTTAATTGCTTTTCTAACAATTTTCCCAATTTTATTATGTGTGTTACAAGCCTCTTTTTCTGTTTGAATATTATCTTTTTTCAATCTTTGTTCTGTTTGAGAAATTCTAAATAAATTAGCTATAAGTTCATCACTTCCCATATTGTCTAAAATATCTTCTCTATATCTTAATCCTTTTCTTTTTGCAATGTCATCAGCTGTTTCTCCATTGTATAAACCTTTATACCCAGCATTATGAAATTTATCAAAATTTCTAACTCCTGCATTTTTAGCAGTTTGATTAAGTGAATAATTGCCTTTTTTAGTTAAGTTTCTTTGGTAAAATCTTTTTTCATCTTCTGTTAATTCGCTATATTCTTTTTCACTAATTTCTTGCTTTCTAGTTTGAATTGCAAAATATGTTTGTGCAAGAGCAATAACTTTTTTTCTAGTATCGCCGTTTTGTGCTATTAAATAGCAAGCATAACGAGTTAATTTATAATCTCTAATGTTTTTTGTTGCACCTTTAGGCATTTTTATCGTTTTGTCGACGTCGACAAAATGTTCAAAAACAGTAATATCACTATTTTTACAAGATTCCTTTGCTTTGTTTATTACATTTTCAAATTTTCGCCATTCTTTATAATTTAAAACTGATTGTAATTCTCTAGCATACCAAAATTCAATTCCATTTTCGTCAATATGCTTTATATCTTCGAAAGTTTTATTATAATTTTCTTTATTATCTAGTTCGTTCATTTGAAATCATCTCCATTTCTTACTATTTGGCATTTTATTACAATTTCAAATGAATTGTAATATATTTGCGAAAATTCGTTTTATATTTTTATGTTAAATTCTAATAATAATTTTTTGACATCATCTGCTTTATTTGGAATAATTCTTCTACCTTTTATTCCAATTCTATTTGCTGTTTCATAATTCTTTCCCGAATCATCATCATCTATAAATAAGCACTCCTCTGCATTTAAATTATATCTATCTAAAAGTAATTTATATACTTTTTCATCTGGCTTTTTTATATGTTCTTGTGCTGATATTACAATTCCTGTACATAATCCAAAAAATTCATCATTTTTAAAATATTCATATGTTTGATTAGCCATATTAGATAAAACAAATAAGTCGTATCCATTGTTTTTTAATATTTTTGCTATTTCTACAATATCTCTATTTATAGGTTGTTTTTTATACCACTCATGTAAAAAGTCTTGTGTCAATGTTTCATATTTAAATTGATTTCTTTTATTTATTATTTCTATTGCTTTATCATTAGTAATATCTCCTAGATCCATTAAAGTCCATTCTGGAGCATGAAATATTTCATCATATATATATTTTATCTCTTCTTCTTTTTGGGTAAAATTATTAATTATTTTATTTTGATTGTAATTTATAATTACATTTCCTAAATCAAAAATTATATTTTTTATCATTTTCTTTTCCTTTCACAATTTATAAAACTTTATTTAATTTAATTTCAATATCTTTCTTATTTCCCTCATCTTGTGTATCTTTCAAAACAAATTTGTCATATCCTCTTTTCACTAAGATTTCATAAGCATTCCATACTTCTTGTGGAATTTCCATCTTTATTTGCCATCCTTTTTCGTAAAATAATTTCATCCTTTGAACATCTCCAACCAAAACATCTATCCATTCATTACTATTCCTTTTATAATATTCTTCACAACTAATGTTTTCTGAATGAACTATAACATCATACTCTGGCATTATCTTCTTAAATGCTGCATAAGCTCTCTTTTCATCATATGGTTTACACACAACTATACATGATTTTATATTTAATTTTTCTTTTTCTATTAATTTTTTTGAAAATCTAAAATTATCTCCTGTATTTGTTGACTCTTTTTCCAAATATATTTTTTCTCTTGGAACTCCTTTTTTTATTGCAATTTCAGCAAACTTTTCTGCTTCTGTTTCGTTCCACAGTTTGTATGTAATTTTTCCTAAACCACCAGAAAATATTATTTTATTAGCATACTCTTTTAGATATAATTCTGATGCAATATTAGCAACATTTGTGTCCTTTGTTCCTAATCCTATAATACAATCAGCTTTTTTTAGTTCATGATTCATTTTCATATAATCCCATAGAACTTGAATAAACTTTATATCTTTCATAAATTTTAAGTTCCTTTCGAATCTATTTGTAATAATGGTATTAAATAATTTCTTCTTGGGTTACTTAGCTTTTTTAATTCCTCTACTGCATTATCCTTTTTCAAAAAGTGCAATTTTTTAAATTCTAATTCCAAATTATCTTTCTTTAAATATCTGTAATATTTCTCAAAGTATTTTTTCATTTCTTCTACTGTCATTTTACTTTTTGCCTTTGAGAATAATTGAACTCCAGGTTGTTCATTATCTTCTGAAACATATAGATAACTCAATCTATTATATAAAATACTTTCTTTATCGTTCAAATTTATTTTTAATTCTTCCATTGCCTCTCTTCTTATTGTCTTTTCTACATCTATATTTTCATCAAATATATCTTGCCCATCAATTCCACCACCTGTTACTTGTAACATAGTTGGATATGAGGTATTCTCATCTAATTCTCCTACTATGTAATAGTTATCTATTGTTTCAAGTAAGCAACCTGCACTTAAATTTCTACACTCATATTTTTTAGGGCAACCCATTCTTTCTCCATATAAATAATGAGCATAATCGGATTTTTTACAAATAATTTCAACTTTATCATCTTCAATATTGCATTCCGAAACACAAAGTACTTCTCCATTCCATATGTTAGCACCTGTTTTTTTAATATTTTTAAAATTCTTGTTTATTTCTTCTTTTAATTTGATTGGCAATTCTATGATTTCATTCTTTAATACAACTTTCATTTTTTTATTTTCTATTTTGTATATCATATTCTTCTCCATTTAAAGTCCGCAATGTTACATTGCAAATTAGTATTTGAATTATTTATATCATAAAATCAATATAAAAACAATTATTTCCCAAAATTAATGAAAAAGAAGCTGTTACTTCTTTTGTAACAACCTCTTTGCTTTATTATCTGTTTAAATTTCTATCTTTTTTCTTTGTTTTAGTAATATCTTCTTGTCCATTTTTCATTTGCATTTCAA
>CANPDB010000028.1 GCA_947572725.1 uncultured Clostridium sp.
AAGTATTAAAGATGAATTTGTAATAAAATAAAAAAATTTAATCTTTATTTCTGAAGAATATGGATTTAATTTGATTTTGACAACAAATTATGATAATCCATCAGTTATGAAAAAACTAGATGGAATAGTAGATAGTTTTAATGTTTCATACTATGACCAAACAGAACTTCCTAGTCAATCAGAATATAAATCTGATATAACGTTAAGTACAATAATATGGCAGGAAAGATTTCCAACAATGTCAGACTTGGATAAGTTTATTGATAAATATGAAAAAAGATATTATCTTAAATTTTCTACTTTAAATTTTGCCAACAACTGGTGTATTGAAAGAAAAAATGTTGACTATTTAGATGACTTACCAAATTCAAAATTTGTAAGAGCGTTTGAATTTCATGCAGCACAAATATATAGAGGACATGTAATCTTACGATGTGATAGACCTGCTATAAAAAATAATGTTAAAGCATGGAAAATGTTTCCAGACGGTGAAATAACTAATGTTTGGACACGAACTATGAATAAAGATATGGAAAGTATGAACAATTAATAAAAAAATAATTTAGGAGAAGAGATTTATTATGGCAAGAATTTTTATGTTAGAAGGTTATGATGGTTCTGGAAAAACATCTGTAGCAAAGGAGATTGCTAGAAGATTGGGAATAAGATATTGTCATTTTTTTAGTGAATATGGTATTCAATATGATATAGAACCTTTATCTGTTACAGAGGACGAACTTATAAATATGACAAAAAAAGCACTTGATAAAGCACTTAAGTGTACAGAAGATACAGTTTTTGATAGAGGAGTGATAACACCAATTAGTGCTTTACCAGAAGAAAGATGGGATGAGTTTGAAATATATTTCGAACAAATACCTTTAGTTATGTGCTATGCAAATTTAGAAGATACTATTTCAAGATTAAAAGCAAGACATGGAGACGAATCTACTTGGTATGATAACGAATATTGGATGGATATCAATCTGAAAATTGCAAAAAAATTTAATATACCAATTGTAAATACATCTACTAGTGGTTCAATAGAAAAATCAGTGGAATATACAATGAAATATTTTGGATTAGATAGTAATATTCAAAATCAAATGTCAAGACAACAATTAGGTGATGAAAGATTAGATTATTCGCATACAAATCATTGGTGTTTAAAAGCGATAAACAACTATTTAGCTAATAAAGAATTTCAAACAAATCCATTTTACGAAAATATTATTGCAGAAAATGATACTATGGTAGTTATGGCTAATGATAAGACAATAGTACCAGGGCATGTAAATATTTGTCCTAAGAGGTTTCTAGTTTCATCATTACAGTTTAATGATAAAGAACGTGAAGATTTTATTAGTATTCTAAAAAAAGTAACACAATTTTTAAAGGAGAAAAATGGTTTTTACCCAATTGTCACAGAGCATGGGGCACAACAGTATGAAGAATTTAGGTTAGATAGATTAAAATATATAGATTCACTTCCTCTTTGTGAACAAGAAAAAGAATTGGAAAGGATTACTATAGAATGGAATTCATTATTGGAAAAAAATTCAGCAATGCATGCTCATATTCATGTAATACCACATAAATTGTCAAAAGAAAATATTAATAATTGTGTTGAACTAATGGATGCTGAAATGATTTCAGGATATGATGAATTTTTCAGACAAGAAAAAAAAGGAAGATTCGATTATTTTATTGACAATAATCAAAATTTCTATTTGAATAATAAACACACAGGGAAACCACCTTTTATACGTTTGTTTATTGGTGAAGAAACGGGTTTAAAATATTTAAGAACGAATGAAAGAAATTCAGTAGTTTACTACGAAAACACTTTTGAGACTTTAGATATATTTGAAAGTTTTGACAAAGATTCTTTTTTCACTAAACAACGTATGCGAACCAAAAAAGAAACAGAAAAACTAAAAAGGCAAATTCTAGAAGAAAATAAACAAACTATTATAGAAATAAAGAATAATATGAAAAAAATGAAAATGTTTGGTACC
This sequence comes from uncultured Clostridium sp., assembly GCA_947572725.1. GTDB lineage: Bacteria > Bacillota > Clostridia > TANB77 > CAG-508 > CAG-269. Next base: position 2,019 of record CANPDB010000028.1, read on the forward strand.
GATGAAAAAGGAAAACTATATTTAATAGATGAAGCATGGAAAAACAAAAAATATTTTCAAGGAATTGAGGGTGAAAAAAGTGAAACAAAATAATGAACAAGATTGTAATAAAAAAATATATTTTGCTGGTAGTATGATAATAGACCCAAAAACAGAAGAATTAGATTTAGAAAAAGATTACCGTACATTTTTAGTAGATATAGAAAAAATATTGATGCCATTTGACCCAATAAAGTTGAATGATAAATATTCTTATGGATGGCCATCATTTTATTATGCAGATGAACAAGGAAAACCTTCCTTGTCATCAAAATTAATTGCTGATATGGAATTCAAAATAATTCCAAAAATTGATATTTTAGTAGCATTTTTACAGGAAAAAATTACTGCTGGTACAATTGGTGAGATTATGTATGCTGCAATGAATAAAAAATTAATGTATATATACTATATACCATCACCAACCGAATCAGAAGTATATGATACAAATCAATGGTATCCAATTTTAATGGCAGAAAGAATAAATCCTGGTAATGTTAAGGTTTCAAAAGTTAAAGATTTAGCAGATTTACTAAATCATTTAAAAAGTGATTTTGGTATACAAACTATTAGAGAACCAAAAAAATAATAAATAAAGGAAGTAAAAAATATGTATGATATAATAATTATTGGTTGTGGACCAGCAGGCTTATTTGCTGCAAATGAACTAGCCAAAACAAAAAAAATAGCTATGTTTGATGCAGGAGTAGATTTGTCAGAAAAAAAGTGTCCTATTGAATCTGGAGAAAGATGCAAATATTGCAGACCTGTTTGTAATATAATGGGAGGTTTTGGAGGTGCCCAATTTTTCGAAGGAACAAAATTAAGCATCTATCCAGCTGGTAGCGGAATAGTAAATTTTTGTGGGGATATAAATAAAACTAAACAGATGTATGAGTATATAGATCAAGTTTTAGAACATTATGGGAAAGAACCTCGTACTTATCCCAAAAATGAAGATATTAATAATTTAGTTGAAGCTTTTAAAAGGCAACAAATTGAAATGAAATATTATAATGCTCAAAAAGTTTCAAAAGCAACTATGAATAAAATAGCATTAAATATGAAACAATACCTATGTGATAATAATGTAGATATATTTTTACAAGAAAGAGTCATTAATGTCATAAAAAATAAAGATAAAACATTTACACTTATTACTAATAAAGGAACGTATACAAGTAAGAACATAGTATTTGCAGTAGGAAGAGTGGGAAGTCGCCAATTAGTAAAAATGGCAGATAATCTTGGTATTGAATATGAAAATGAAGAACAGGAAATTGAACTTGGAGTTCGTATAGAGATGCCATACAAAGTATTTGATGGTATTAATAATATTCATAATGATTTGAAATTAAAATTTAAGCTTAATGATAATGAAGAATTACGAACATTTTGCCAAGATTATAAAGGATTTATTACGAAATGCGTTTATAATATGAAAGATGATGAGATAATTTCAACTTTAGATGGACATATAATAGGTACTGATGAAGCAGGTGGCAGAATGTCTGATGTAGTTAATTTAGCTGTTCACCATAGATATAAAGTAAATTGCTCAATTGATGAAATATATGATATAGTAGGAAAAATGAGTGCTAACAAGAGACCTCTTGTTCAATCGCTAAAAAACTTTATGCAAAATACTAACGAAAAAAATATATTCTCTAATGCTTTTAGTATGCCAGATGTAGTTGAAGCAAACATTAATGATTATATTCCGGAGAGAACATTTAAAGTTCTTAAAGATTTTATAAGATCAATTGATAAAGTTTTACCTGGATTTGCTGACGATGGAAATACAGTTTATGCTCCATCATTTGAAATGGGGTGGAAAAAATTTGTTATTTCTAGAGAATTAGAAACAAGTATCAAAGGAATATATATAATAGGTGATGTTACAGGACATTTTAGAGGTGCTATGCAAGCTATGGCATCAGGAGTTTTAGTTGCAAGAAAAATTTTAGAGAAAGATATGGATTGATAGTATGAAAAAATTATTGTTTATAACAGGAAATAAGGAAAAACTAGCTATAGCAAATAATGCTTTAAAAGGATTAGATATTGAAATAGTTGGTCAAAAAATCGATTGTCCAGAGATTCAAAAAGACAACAATGAAGATATTGCTAAGTATTCTGCTAAATACGCAAGTGAATATACAAAAAGTGATGTAATAAAAAGTGATTCGGGTTTTTATATAGAGGAGCTACAAGGATTTCCAGGACCATATGCGGAATATGTTGAAAGGAAACTTGATGCTCAAGATATTATTAAGTTAATGGTTGGAAAAGAAAATAGAAAAGCATATTATAAAGATGTACTTGCCTATTGTAAATTTGGCGAGGAACCTATTGTTTTTACTACATATACATACGGTACTATTTCTTTACAAGTAAATGGTGAGTATGGGTATAATTTTGATCGAATATTCATCCGTGAGGGAGATATTCAGACAATGGCAAATTTTCCACAAGAACAAAGAATTAAAAAATATTCTAATGATAATTGGCTTAAGCTATATGAATACTTAAAAAGCAATTCTCATCATTAGACATAATGCTTTGGTAAAGTTGACATCTGCAATATAAATTAAATAAAATAGGAGGAGTGTGAATTATTTGGCATTTTTGCACTCCTCTTTTTAACCTAAATAACAAAGGTTGAGAATTTAGTTAATTTATACTAAAAATAACTTGACATAATGTAATAAAGAATGTATAATACTAAATATGCAACATTCACAATCACACTGCTATAGCAGTGCACAACAAATGAAAGGAGGCACTATTATGCCTGGTTATTATATTCATTTCGCATCTTGCGGAGGACACTCTCTGAAGAATCGGAGTTTTGTTCTCGGCGTAGAAGCACCCGACATCTTGAAAAAACATGTCAAGTTCTGTGGCGGAATCGAGGAAGCTCATGCTAAGTACGATTCCCTTCGCACCAGCGAAATGCCCGAGTATTGCGAACTGCAAGCACGTATCCTGCAGAAGGAAACGGCTAACAGCAATGAAGGACTTCATTATGGTCTGAGCAGTCAACCTGATGTCAAAGCATGTTGGTTTGGACTGTCCGAGACACAGATGGCAAATCCCTTCTACAGGGGCTATGTCTGGCATCTTCTGACCGACGCAATTATGTACCGTCGTCTAGATATCGATGCCAAGTTCCAAAAGGTTCTGGACGAAAACCAGAGATATACGAATATGGATGCACTTCGCAATGTGGAGCTCAGGAAACTGCATGCCGATTGGGATAAAACCAATGCACATGTTCGTGATACCTACCCAGAACTTTCTTTGCCCGACGAAGTCAAGGAACTTGGTGTTGTGCAGTTCATCAATGAAGGTGATCTGGTCTATGTCGATTGGCCCTTGCTCAAGGAGACTGTCGATTACTTGAGAACCTTTGATCCTCTCAACGGTGACATGGAGAGCATCATCGAAAATGTGCTGAACAGCTAACCAGAGACAGCTAGTCTGTCAAAAACTTTCAATCCCGTAGTTACTATGAACACTTACAATGTGACTACGGGATTTTTCAACAAAGCAGTGTATCTACCATTTCTAAAATTTCCACAAGTGTTTTTCTTCCTGCTTCATCTAATACTTGTCTTAAATCTCTGCTAAACATGCTTATTTCACTAGCTTTTATGCTTTTTTCTAAACTTTTTTCTAAAAACTCCTTGTTTTCTATGATTGTTTGTATTATGCTATTAATCATAGAGATGCACCTCCTCAATATGGTTTATTTTCTAACAAAAACATCATATCAAAAAAGTTAAAAATAAAAGATGTTTTTAATTTACAGCTATTAAATTCTTAATATTATTAAACTTACTATCCCCTATTCCACTTACTTGTTTAATATCATCAATTGTTTTAAACTTACCATTTTCTTTTCTATAATTAACAATCTTAAGTGCTGTTGATGGACCAATCCCTGGCAATGACTCTAATTCAGATTGAGTTGCTACATTAATATTTACTTTACTATTTCTATTTTGTTTATTAGTAGTTACAGTACTACTTTCTAGATTTATACTATTAATATTAGCTGTATTAGTTCTTTCAGTATCTATAAGTACATTTGAATTTTCTTTTTCTATTTTCTCTTTTTCTTGATTATTAGGTATATATATTTTCATTCCATCTTCTAAAATATATGCTAAATTAGTTGTCCCAAGATAAGCATCTTCTTTTAGTCCTCCTGCTTTTTCTATTGCATCACTAATTCGGCTATTGATTTCTAGTTCTACAACTCCTTCCTGATTTACAGCTCCTGATACATGTACCTTAATGGTTGTATCTTTGCTCTGTTCATTTTCATTATTGCTATTTTCTACTTCTGATATTTTGAGATCATCTTGCTGTATTTGTTCAGAATTATTTTGCTCTTTTGAATTTATATAATAATAAACTGCTAGTATAACAACTATTATTACAATTACTAATGTAATTTTTTGTTTTTTATTTAAATTGTTCATTAAATCACTTCTTTCTTTATTAGTTTTATTGTATAGCAATCGTTTAAAATTTAATTATAATCTTTTTAGCTATAAACTTCGAATAGCGCGAGGGGAATAATATTTATAATTAAATTTTAAACGATTGCCACATTATTATTGAAAATTTTTATAAAGTACGATATAGTATTAATAAATTATTTAGGAGTATATAACAATGAAAACAATCCAGAAAAAAATACTAACGACAATTATATTATTAATTTTATTAGTTTTTAACTTTTCTTATGTATTTGCAGAAGATGAAAACCTTAACTTAAGTGCTGGTGCAGCCATATTAATAGATAATAAAACAAATAAAGTTTTATATAGTAAAAACGAAAATGAAAAAATGTATCCAGCAAGCACAACAAAAATTATGACTGCAATTCTTACTTTAGAAAATTGCGACCTAAATGAAACTGTAACAGCAAGTTATGATGCAGTTATGTCTATTCCAGATGGTTACTCTTCTGCTAACATCCAAATTGGAGAACAGTTAACAGTTGAGCAGTTATTACAAGCATTATTAGTACATTCTGCTAATGATGCTGCTAATATTTTAGCAGAGTATGTAGGTGGATCTATTGACAGTTTTATTTCTATGATGAATACAAAATTAAATGAATTAAATTTAGAAAATTCAAACTTTACAAATGCTTATGGAAAACATGATGAAGATCATTATACTACTGCTCATGATTTAGCTTTTTTGTTGCAGTATTGTTTAAAGAATGAATCTTTTAGAAGAATTGCTGGAAGTGCTTCTTGTGCTATACCAGCAACTAATAAGTCTTCTAGTAGATTATATCATTCTACAAATGAACTTTTAATTTCTAATAATAAAAACTATTATAAATACTTAACTTCTGGTAAAACAGGTTATACTTCACAAGCTAAAGAATGTTTAGTTTCTTCTGCTTATAAAGATGATTTAGAATTAATTAGTGTAGTTTTAGGTAGTTCTAATAGATTTGGAGAAACAAGAAAATTATATGAATATGGATTTTCTAATTATTTTATTAAAAATATTGTGAATCAAAATGATATTGCTACACAAATTGAAATTTCAAATGGGACTAAAAATACTAGAAATTTAGATTTAATAACTAAAGATTCTATTTCTGCTTTAGTTAAAAATAGTGAACAGATACTTAAACCAGAGCCTGAAATTATACTAAACGATAATATTTCTGCTCCTATAACTGAGCATGATATATTAGGTCAAGCAAAATATGAAATTGAGGGAGTAGAATATACTACTGATTTAATTGCTTCTCATAATGTTGAAAAGTCTATGTTTTTAAATTATGTTTTGTATGTTGGAATTACTTTCATTGTATTGTTTTTATGTTATGAGCTTTTCTTTTCTCATAAGAAAAAGAAGAAAAATAAACGAAGAAGAAGAATTTAATATTTATATATCAAACAAAGACGAGGCATGCAAACATTCTAAAATGTTAAAAAATTTAATCATGCCCCTTTTGTTCTTATTTATAATCTTTTCCAATAATTATTGTTATATCAACTTTACTAGAACTTGATTCACTTGTTGAAATACTTCCTGCTCCTAGTACTTTCTTAATGTCTTGTACAGTTCTATCTTTTACATTCTTTTTATTTATAATTGTAGTTTTCGATGTTGTGTTTGTGCTTCCTGTTCTTGTTACTTTATATCCTGCATTTTCTAATTCTTTTACAACAGTTTGTAATGTTTTACTTTTCCCACTACCATTTAATACTTCTAGCTTTATTTCATTCTTGTCTGCAATTGTTGATTGTGTCGTTGTTGTATTCATAGTATTTGTTTCATTGCTATTAGCACTAGTATTTGTGCTTTCTTCTGATGTTTCCTCGATGTCTCTGTCATAAAATAACTCTTGTATTAGTTCTTTAGTTTTTTGTTTATCTACTACAAATATACTAACATCGTTTGTTTCTTTCCAATCTGGGGTTGTTCCAGGTAGAGTTTCTGTTAATAAGTTTTCAGTACTAAATTCAACTGCATATGGTACATAGTCTTTTGCAACATCAAAATTAACATTTGTTATTACATATTCTTCTGCTACATCTAAGATTTCTCCAACTTTAAATATGTTTCCAGGCTTTAGCGTTTGTTTCATTACTTGCATAATGAATTCTCTTTGTGTTCTCATTCTTCCTATGTCATTATCTCCATATTCTACTGGATATGTAGTTCCATCTGTATTATGTCTGAATCTTACTAATTGCTCTGCTTTATTTCCATCTAATTTTTGTTCTCCAGCAGTCAAATGAATGTGTAAGTCTTGATATTTATCATCATAATCCATATCAATTGGAACATTAAATGTAACTCCTCCAATAACATCAACTAATTTGATTAGTGCTTCTGTTTTTATTATGACATAATATTCTATATCTAATCCTGTTATTTCATTAATCGCATCTAATGTTGTTTGCGGATTTTTTTCTCTTCCATATAAGGTATTTATTTTTTCATATGCTGTTGCTTTTTTCGGGTTTTTACCTGTATATGTATCTCTAGGTATTGATAATAGAGTAGCTTTTTGTGTGTTTGGATTATATGAAGCTACCATGATTGTATCTGTTAAGTCTACATTTTCTTGATCTGTACTGATTCCTAATATTAATACTCTAAATTCTCCTAAATTTTTCTTTGTATTCTCGTCATGTCCTACTATTGTTGCAAGCATTCCGCTTAATCCCCCTCCGTTTTTATATACTCTGTAAGCGAAACAACTTCCTGCTATTATTAAAATTAGTACTAGCATTAGTAGAATTCTTTTGAATATTTTTTTTCTTTTGTTCTTTTTTCTTCTATTTATATTTTTTTTGTTATTTATATCTTCATTCTTTTTTTCTTTGCTTTTGGGATTATTTTTGCTTTCTTCTGACCTTTTGTTATTAGTACTTTTTTTCAAAATTACTCACTCCTAAAATTTCATGCTATTAGTATAGCAAATATGAAAAAAAAAGGCAATAATATAATAGAATTTTACAAAAAATTCACATTCTAAAAGTTACAATTTGAAATTAAAATTATCTACTCGCTCCCAGAGGGTGATAATTATATATTTTTTCACTGCCCCAACCTAAAAATTCTAAAGAAAAGTTTTTAAACTTTTCTAAGAATTTTTGGTCGGTCACCCCGGAGTCGTTCAAAAAGTATATAATTATAACCCTCTTAGCGCTATTTAAACTATCTTAATTTTAAATTGTAACTTTTAGAAAAATATACTTAATATATTATTTTCATATATAATTTTTGTAACATATGAATTCTCTATTTCTTTATGGATTTTATTATCTGTATTTACTTTTGCTATAAAACTAATTATAAGTAAAATCAAGCAAGTAATAAACATTCCCACTACTAAGCCATATATAATACCACCTGCTTTATTAAACTGATTAATAATAGGCAGTTTTTCTATAATATTAGCCAATGCTGAAACAAAGAATAATACAATTTTTGTTATAACAAATAATAAAATCATTACTCCACCATATATAATATTATAAGATGCTGTTTTTGCTACTCCTGATATTGCAGTGTCTTTTGTTTGCTCAATAATATTTTCTGGTGTTAATTTGTTTTCTTGTTTTAAATCTTTATCGCTTAGTTTTTCTACAATAGCATTTTGGATTGATTCATCGATTGTTGTATAGTGTATTACTAATTCTGCAATCGGTCTATATAGTATAAATGTAATAATAATCGCTATCAAAAAACTTAGAGCTCTAATCCCTAATTCTACTAATCCCTTTTTGTATCCCCAAAAAGTGCATAATAAAATAAATCCTATTACAATAATATCAATTAATATTCCCATTTTCTATTCTCCTATAAATTAATAATTTCTATTTTATCTCTATAAATAATTCCTGCAATATTATTTGAAACAACAATATTTGTTATTTCTTGGTTTGCTATATATCTTTTTACAAGCCAACCTCCATTATTAATAAATTCTACTTCTGTTCCTAAATTTAAAGCAATTATATCTCCATAAGAATACATTTCTTTTGTAATTGAATTTACTACATATTCTTTTGTATTGCTGTTATCAACATTCACAATGTTTACAACAGAATCTGCTGTAAATAATCCAGAAGATTTTTCTTCTATCAAAATAACATTATTATTCAATTCGATTGATTGAAATAATACTTTTCTGTTTTTATTATCTATTAATACATTATCTTGTCCATTTTGAATTACATGAATTGAATCTCTATACATACAAATCAATTTATTTTTATCTTGATACTTAATATTTGTAATAAGTCTATCGTTTTCTCCTTGATATGTATTTTCTAATGAATTAGTTGGGTCTGTACTTGCTTTATCTATTGAAAACACCTTAATATTTGATTGAACAATACTTCCTGAAGTATCAACTTCTGCAATTGCTAAGTATTTATTATCATTTGATATACTTACATCAGCAGTTCTTGTTGAAGATAGAAATGTTTTAAACATTGGCTTTCCTTGTGGATCATACATTGCAATAACAGTCTTATGACTAGTGTTTACGATAACTACAGCTACATATCCATTTTTATTAATATGTACTTGTGAAATATCTCCATCTACGGTGTTTTCCCATACTATATTCTTGTCTGCAATCATATACACTTTTTGTCCTTTTGATTCAGCAATTGCTAAAAAGCGATTAGCAGAATTAAAAATTGGATTTGAAATTTGAATTTCTAAACTTTCTTGTTTATTTCCTGTATTATCGTATATTGTAAATTCATTTTTGCTTAATATTCCTATGTATTTATTAAATGCATATACATTGTTGGTTTCTCCTTTTAGATCTATAGTTGCAACTTTGTCTTGCATAACTTCTTTTCTAAAAATATTTTTATCAATCCATTCTCGTATATTCATATTAAAAAAATATAGTATACTTATTATTGCGATTATTACAATAATAACAATAGCTATAATTAATGGTACAATGAACTTTTGGTCTATTCTTTTTTCTATTTGTTCTTTCCATACATCTTTCATATTTTAACTCCTTGTATCATTTGTTAATAATGTTATATCAGTTTTGTATTAAATTTTCAATATATTTATGGCAATCAATTAAATTTATTATGACAGTTTCTTATATAATCTACTCGCTCCCAGAGGATAGTATTTATATATTTTTTGTTATCCTATCCAAATTATAGTGTTAGTTAATAGTTAGCATAAAATTGACAAGTTTATGTAAATAGTGTATAATTTAAGTATAAAATATATTTGGAGGTGTTGTCTATGCTAATAAGTAACAAATCTTCTTGCACCATTCATGTTGAAGTGATTTCAACCTTGCGGAGTCCGGAGATTAAACTTCAGTCTCTCGATGCTGGAGTTACCGATGACTTTAATGTTGGATTTAAGATTCACATTTATTCTGAAATTGGAACTTGTATTTGCATCAACCATATTGATAGAAGGATTACAGACATAAGGAATTTTGGAAATTTAATTCTTGAAGAAGGTCCAATGAAAAATTCGGATATCTCAATAATTATAAGAGAGAAATAACTTTCAACAATTTGTCAGTGGCTAAACAATATTACTTAAGTTGTTTAGCCACTGGCTTTTCTAATTCAATAATTTATTTTTTATTTAATAACAAGATTTTTCTTGATAATTCACTTAATTTCTTTGATTCTTACCTGTTACAAATACACACATTTTTTCCTATGATTTTTAATTGAAAAACTCTTTATAACTTATTTCATTAATATATAATTCAACTGTGAATTATATCTTCTAAACTTTATTTATAATGATTCTCCATATTTGTAATAAACCCAAATATCCAAATACAGGATATAAAAAATTAATCAAATTAGAAAAACCGATTTTTGAAATTAGAATAGCAGTTATGCACATAATAGCCGCAATTTGTGTATAACTTCTCTTGTTTCTACTAACATTTTGTAAAAAACTTGCCCCTAAAGATATTGAAGTAGTAAAAATAGATCCAAGTATAATAAAGCCATATACATATCTTAAAACTTGGAATGTATTTGACACTACATACACAGCAGGCATTTCTAATTTTGAAATGTCAACATCTACTTTAATTAATAATAAAAATACAATTACTGAAAGTACAATTATAATAGCTGTACTAATAAATGAAATAAAAAATATCTGTTTTTTACTTTTTAAATAATCCTTCAAAGTAATTAAAACTGGTATTAATAAAATACTATTATAACTGCAATATAATACTGCACTTAAAATAAAGCTTGATTGATTTGTCGTAATAATATAATTTTCTAACTTAGGTATATTAATATCTCTTAAACTAATAAATCCTATAATTATTAAAAATAATATTAAAATTGGTACTAATATTTCATTAGCTTTTACTACTCCTTTTACACTTGTTAAAAAGACAATAAAAGTTAAGATAGCAAGCAACATACTTCCTATAATACTGTTAATTCCAAATTCTTGTTCAAAATATGCACCAAATCCTGCTATCATAATAAAGAAAGTAATTAGAATAAAAATATTAATTATACAATTTACAATATCTCTAATATTGAATTTACTTTTATCACTTTTGTTTTTTGTTGTTATTAATAAATCTAAAAAATCTTTATATGTGTTAATTTCATATTTATTTAATAGTTTTAATGTTTGATATATAACAATTCCCATTAATATGCTTGAAATAAGTATACCAATTAATCCTTTTATTCCATAAGAAAAAAAGAATAGATACATTTCTTGACCAGATGCAAACCCAGCTCCTATTAAAGTTCCAATAATTACAAATACTACTTTTAATATACTTTTCATAAATAAAAAACCCCATAATATTTTATGGGATTTCTTATAAATTATTCTATTTTTTTCTTCTTCTTACTTGCCATACTATAATTCCTGCTATAATAATTAATATTGGAACTGTAAAGATTACAATTTTAATAATAGTATCTTGTTGTTCTGTTGCAGTGTATGTTACTGTTCCTGTACTTTTTCTAGCTGTAATGTCTTCTTCTCTGTCTACTAAATATGCAATTGAATTTAGTATTAAATCTTTATTATATGCAAGTTGAACTGCTCCATATTGTGAGTTTTCACTTAATTGGTAGTCTGATATAAAATAGTTTTCTCCATAAACAATTAATTTAGATGTCATAGCTGGTTCATTATTTTCTTCGTTTGCTTCTTTTATTGTTTTTTCTAACTCTGCACCTACTATAAATTCACCTTTTTGTTCATCTTTAGATGCACTTGCAGCTTGATTATTGAAGTTTGTTCTAAAATATGCTCCTTCACTTGTAAGTGCTAAATCTGTCTTTTCTACTTTTAGTTCTTCTAGTTTATCTGTATCTATATTAACTTTTGTTGCATTTACTAATATTACTCCTGTTGTATTATATAAGTCACTTGTTACTGTACTACTTTGAATTTCTGGAATAATTAAATCTGGTGACCCTGTTAGCATTTTACTTGTGTCAGTTTCTCTTATAATTCCTGTCTCAAAAGGTTTTACACCATATTCTGCTAATACTTTATTAACATTTGTCATTTCTTTTTGTGTTGTTACTGCTGAATTTAACCATAATATATTTTTTCCTAATTTTATATAATTTAAAATAGCATTTGTTGTTACATCATCAAAATCTTTACTTGGACTTGTAACAACTAATGTATCACAATCTTCTGGTACGCTTCCAGCTGATAGCAAATTTAAAGTTTCTACTTCGTTAATTTCATTTCCAAGATACATATTTAGATAATTCATATTTTTATTTAATGAAAATTCACTATATCCTTCTAAGAAATATACTTTTGGTACTTTATCTGTTGTAACAGATTGGATACTACTTGTTAGCTTTTCTTCAGCTACACTAATAGTTTCAAATGTTGATGTATCATATGTTACTAAGTCATTCTCTGTTAATACTTTTGATTTATTTCCACATTCAACAATAATTCCTTCTGTTCCACTTTCAATGCCATACTTTTCTGCTAAGTCTGGTCTATTATTAATATCAACCGTTTCTACTTTTATTTTTTCATTTGCTTTATTGTACTGTTTTGCTAAATCTAAATTAGAATTGTCCTCTGCATATCCTATAAAATATATATTAACATCTTTATCTATATTTTTCATTTTTTCTTTGCTTTCATCTGTCAATGTATATAATTTCTCTTGACTAAAATCAATTGGTGTTAATTCTATTTTTTGCATAATTATATTTGTTGCTATAAATATGGCAACAATAATTAGTATTAAAATGAATGTCATTGTACTATCTACTAGCCATTTTTTCTTTATAATTTCAATGAATTTATTTTGTCCTTTTTCATTGTTTTCTTTCTTTTTACTTGTGCTTGTATCTAATTCTTCTTTATCCTTTTTCAATCTGATTTCTCTCCTTTCCTATCTTACACTTTTTCTTCTTTGCATTAATATAATTGTTATTAATATGCAAGCAACTGTAAATGTTAAAAATGTTACTGTATCTGCAATATCAATTTGTCCTGTTGGAAATTTTGAAAACATATTAATTAATGAGAAATTTGTAAATATGCTACTAAATTGTGGTAAAAACCATGTTAATATGAAAAATCCGATTGTTATAACTCCTGATATTATTTGATTTTCTGTAATACTAGAAGCCAAAATTCCAAATGAAATATAACTAATTGCTAATAGTAAAAATCCTAATAATGTTACAATAGCTGTTGTTATATGTGGTGTTCCAAAAAAGCATAATATTCCAAAATACATAAATGTACAAATTTCTGTTATTACAACTATTAATGTTGCAGCAATAAATTTTCCAAGAACTACTTTTGTAATACTTAATGGTGATGTAAGTAATAATTGCTCTGTTCCTGTTTTTCTTTCTTCTGCTATTGTTCTCATTGTTAGTACTGGTACTATAAATGTTAAAATCGTTGCTCCTGAATAGAATATATATTCAAAGTTTGTGCTTTGGTAATTAAATACATCTACATAGAAAAATATACTAAACATAATTAGAAATAATCCTATAAAAACATATCCTACTGGTGAATAAAAATACGATTTAAATTCTTTTTTAATCACTGCCCACATTATTTGTTACCTCCTTCTATTAGTTTCATAAATGCATCTTCTAAAGTAGTATCCGCTTTTTTCATTTCAAAAATTGTGATATTCTCTTTTGCAAATTCAGCAAATATTGTTTTTCTTAAATCTGTTTTATCATTTGCCTCTATCATATATTGTTTTGTTCCATCTTCATTTTCTTTTATTAATTCTAATTTTTGAATTCCTTTAATTTTTTCTTTTATTTTTTCTACTTTATTATCTAAATCTTCTACTGTTACATAAATACAATTTTGATTTGTTACTTTTTTCTCTAAATTTTCTGGTGTATCTGTTGCAACAATTTTTCCCTTGTTTATGATAATAACTTTATTACATATTTGACTTACTTCTGATAATATATGTGAACTTAAAATAACAGTATGTGTCTTTCCAAGTTCTTTAATTAGATTTCTTATCTCCGTAATTTGCTTTGGGTCAAGACCTACTGTTGGCTCGTCTAGAATTAATATTTTAGGTTCTCCTACTAAACTTCCTGCCATGCTTACTCTTTGTTTATAACCTCTAGATAAGTTTTTTACTAACTTCTTTTCTACGTCTTTTAACCCTGTTTGTTCTATAATTTTTTCTACCTTTTCTTTTCTTTCCTTCTTATCTACATTTCTAATTTCTGCCATATATGTAACAAATTCTTTTACTGTTAAGTCAGTATATAGTGGTACTCCTTCTGGCATATATCCAATTTCTTTTTTTGCTTTTTTAGGTTTTCTTAACATATCATATCCATCTATTATAATTTCTCCTTCTGTTTGTTCTATAAAACCTGTTAGCATATTCATTGTAGTACTTTTTCCTGCTCCATTTGGTCCGAAGTAAACCAACAATTTCGCCTTCGTTGATAGTAAAGCTAATATTGTCTACAGCTACTACTTTCCCATACTTTTTTGTAACGTTTTTTACTTCTATCACAAAAAATTCCTCCTTTATATATTTATCTAAATATCACTGTTTATGATATTATCATTTTCTTTTACTAATGTAAAGAAATTCACACAAAATTTACAATATTTGGTGTAATTACGTTACAGTTCAGTAGAAATTATCTTAATTATAGACTTCTGGAAGCGAGTAAATAATCTTTTACTGAACTGTAACGTAATTACCAGAGATTATTATATTGCTTATTTATATAGATTAGTTAAAAAATATATAACCTTTTTTATATACTTTGTATATTAATATTTTTGATTTTTTTGAATATCTATTAGATAGAAAACGTATTGTTACATTAAAAAGAGGTGTACATATGGAATATATCTATCCTTTTCTAATTTCTTTTATGTTAGTATTTTTTTCTGAGTTGGGAGATAAAACACAGTTATTAGTATTATCATTTTCTACTAGGAGCAAAGCAAAAAATATTTTACTAGGAGTTGCTATTCGGCACTTTTCTTAGTCATGGGTTGGCTATTTTGTTTGGAAGCAAGTTGGGTACTTTCGAGAATGAAACTTTTAGCTATTATTCTAAAATATTAACTTATTTTTCTTTTTTGATATTTGGTATTATTGGATTTATTTCCAAAAAAGAAAAAGCTTCTTCTGATAAAGGAGAAACTCCAAAAACTTCTTTTTTAACAAAGTTGCTTTCTATTAAGCTTAACTATGTTCTTATTATTGCATTTTCCATTATAATTGGCGAAATTGGAGATAAAACTTTTTTGGCTTCTTTGGGCTTAGGTTTAGAATATCCTCATTATAAAGTTTCTCTAATTCTTGGCTCTATTTCAGGTATGGTTATGAGTAATTCTATTGCTTTGTTTTTTGGAAAACTTTTGGGGAATAAATTAAAGCCTTCATTTATAGAGTTTTTATCTAATATTATTTTTATCGTTTTTGGGTTGATTGGTTTTGCTAATATTTTTCTTTCATAATGTAACTATTAAGACCTAGTAAACCTAGTAATTTTAAATAACGCCCAAGAGTTTATATTTCAATATTTTTTGTTTTGTTGCTATTGACAATTACTAAAAAACATGATATTATAATGTTTGTCATTTGGGTCAATAGCTCAGCTGGATAGAGCACAGGCCTTCTAAGCCTGGGGTCGGGGGTTCGAACCCCTCTTGGCTCACCAAGATACTCTTATCCGAAAACGCATAAGATAGTCTCCATCAGTCATAAGACTGATGGAGTTATTTTTTATAATTTTTATTATGATAAATTAAAAGGAGGATATACTACTAATATGAATAATATAGATTTAATGAATTATTGGATAGATAGTAGCGATGAAGATTATGATACAATGAAAGTTTTATTTAAAAGTCATAAAAATACATGGTGCTTATTTATAGGTCATTTAGTTATAGAAAAATTGTTAAAAGCACTTTATTCAAAGAAAAATAAAAATGCACCATATGCTCCTAAAGTACATGACCTACTTTATCTAACTGAAAAAGTAGATTTGGTTTTAACTGAAAATCAAGAAAAATCATTAAGTATTATATCAAAATTTAATATAAATGCTAGATATGATGATTATAAAAAAGATTTTCAAAATAAATGTACAGATGAATATACAGCAGAACAAATTCAAAATATAGAGGAGGTTCGAACATGGCTAAAAAATCTATTAACAATGAATTAATGCAGATTGTACAAAAATATGTGAGTAAAATACTTGAAAACTATAATGTTGAAGCTATTATTTTGTTTGGCTCTTATGCAAAAGGTACTGAACATGAAAATAGCGATATTGATATTGCTGTTATTACTGACGATATTGAAAATGATATATTTGATGAAGAAGTAAAATTAATGATATTAAGAAAAGGAATTGATTACAGAATAGAACCACATATTATTAGAATTCAAGATTATAAAGAAGTATCTACCCCTTTTATTCAGGAAGTTATTGAAACAGGAATAAAAGTTGCCTAACTATTTAAATAATTAAGTCATAAATATAAACAGAATATATGAAGTAATAGACAACTCAAACAAGACATAATACCGTGAACAACAGTGGCATGATTTAAGTTTTATACCTTTTAGATTAGTTTTCATGCCACGCCCGTTGTTCGTCCGCGAAAATTTCATAGAAATTTTCTGTGGAATGTATTTTCATTTTCAAAAGAAATATTATCAATATCCATAATATGAATTTGTATATTTCGAATTACTTGGAGAAATATAATATTCTCCAGTATGATTTATCATTTCTTCTGTTTCAGCTGTTAATTTTATTTTATCATATCTTTTATCAATATATTTTTCTGTATCACCATTTAATCTTTCATTTACTTTTTTATCGTTAAAATACATTGTATCACCATTACATGTTTGATATTGAACTATTGCATCTGGCTCAGTACTTGCATAATTTTTTCCATTAACACCAGGATTATTGGTTGAAAACTCATAATTAACACCTAAATCCTTTAATATCTTTTCTGCTTCTGATACTGTTTTACCTATTAAATTTGGTACCAATACTTGTGCTTCATCGTATTCTCTTTTTTCTTGCTCTTGTCTTTCTTGTCTTTGTTTTTCTTGTATTGTATTACTTATTATAAAGTAACCTCCTAATAATACTATTATAATTGTAGATATAATACCATATTTTATCAAAGTCTTTTGTTTCTTTTTTCTTCTTATCTCTGGATCTTCTTCGATTTTTGGAGGCTTATAACTATTTATAATCTGTATAAAAACATTTTTTTGATTATTATCCATATTAACAGAAAGATTTTTGCATATTTTGTTCATATCATATGCGTTTAAAATCTGTCCTTTAAATTTTATATTTGAATCATCAACAAATTTATTTAGTAATTCTTTTGCTTTATCATCTAATGCTTTTTTATTGTATTTTCCCTCAATTAATATCATTTTTGCCTTTTGTTTTATTATATCTGTATCGTATTTTGAACGGAAAATACTCATTATTAATGTACCAATTGGAACACAGCTCAACATAAATACCAATATTCCAATATCAGAAGTAAACATTATTTTATAACCAACTAACATAAAGATACATATAAAAATCAATGATATAAATACATTTTTTATCTTATTAGATTTTGACATTTCTCTTAATTCACAATATTTCTTATTTAAGTTATAAACTTCTTGTTCTAATTTTTTATTTAACTCTTTTTGTTCTTCTTTAAGTTGTTCTTGCTTTTTAAGCATCTCTTCATAATGCGTTTTTGCTTTTTCATAATAACCTGTTATAGTGGTTTTTAAATTATCATCAGCAAAACGTAATGCTTTATTATAATTAGGCGAATCACTAAAATCAATAGGTCTATTTCCCAAGTTCTCCTTTTTATTTACTTTTACTTCAATCATTAATTTACCAAGATAAGCCATAGCATTTTTAGGTTCATGATTTAATACTTCTTCTAATAAATTATCAGCTTTATCCCATTCTGCTTCTTCTAAGAATAAGAATGTTCTTTGTAATAATGGCTCAACTTGTACATTTTGTGTATTATTCGGTATAACATTTTTAGGTTGGTTTTCTTCTTTTCTTAAAACTTTTTTAATACCATGAAGTAAATCTTGAATAAAACCAATTTTACTCATATCTTGACTTTGAAACATTGATAGTTCATCAGGTAAATTATATGCATCCATATCCCTATAACATGGAATAATAATTTTAGATTTATCTTTTTTAGACATATCTAAAAATCGTGACCATTCATTTTTTACCCACACAGCATTAAAGTAACTTTCATTTGTTCCAATTACAAGCATAATTTTTGCTGAATTTAATGCAGCAAAAATATAAGGTTCATATTCTGCTCCTAGTTTATCCTCCAATGTAATTCTTGAAAAGAACACTTTATATCCTTCATCTGTCAATTGATAGTAAATATCTTGTGCTATTGTACTATCTACTGTTCTTTTACCATTATTATCAGTTTCTTTATAACAAATAAAGATGTCATATGCTTCTTCATTATTTGCAATAGAAAGTATATTTTTTTGTATTTCTGAAATAACTTGTGCTTCTGCCTTATAAATATCTTGAACAGATGAATCAGATGACATTTCAACTGCTGATTTATAATCTAAATCAGATAAAATTGATGTGTTTTGCACTCTATGACAAGTTGGTACTCTTTTATGAGTTTTAGGATCTTCTACATATTCTATTCCATATCTAGATAGCACACATCCCCAATGAGCTTCTGCATTATTATTATTCTCTGCTAAAATATTTTCATATGTTGCAAGAGCTTTATCAAATTCATTTTGTAATCTATAATGATTGGCTCTATCAAATAAATTTAATATTCTTTCATCATTATTATTGGGTAAAGTCATTGTACTACCACATGAATCGCAAGTTCCAATATTTTGTCCTTCAATAAATTCAATATTTCCACCACACATTTTACATTTTAGTATTGCCATACTTATCACCTCTATTAATATTTTTATCTATATACTTTGTATCACTATAGCCTTGTTCCCTTAAATTATTTACTATTTTATCAAGTTTAGATTTCCAAAATCTTTTAAAACATTTTGTAGTACCAAACCATTTTACTAATTTTGGACTAATAGCATAATAGATCTTTATAAAACATTTACCAAAGAATGTACTATCAAGTTTATAATCCCTATATCGTCTAAGTGTCCATACTTCTGGACAGTCATATGAGCCATATACACATGTTGCTATATAACATCCTCCTTGTTGTGTAGACTTCGGCATATTGGGTGAATTAGACATTACTGTGTCAACTATACTTTTAGCTTCAGCTAATCCTAATCCTGTCCTATCACGTAATTCTTTAATAACTTCAATTGCTCCTTTTCCCTCAAAAAGAAGGCTTAATGCTATATCTTCTGGTTTTTTGGAATTATTAATAGTCTTTTCTTGAACATCTTTTATTTCACTTTCTTTAAATGTTTCTCCACATTTTTCACAGATATATACCACACCATCTTTAGTTAAATTTCCATCACAAGATTTGCATTTTAAATTTTCCATATTGACCCCCTAATTAATTCCAATAGTTTTCCTTTTCATTAATAAATTCTTTATGTTTTTCTTCTGCCACTTTATTAACCTTATTTGTATAATCACTACCTGATGACATAGATATTATTATAATAATAAATATTCCAAGTATTGTAGTGTGTATTACAATTGTCCATAATATTGACAAGTTTACCATACAGGCAATAATAGAAAATATTATATTAGATATAGCATAGATAACAGCAGTATAAACAAAAGCATGTCCTTGTGGTGCTTTTGTGGTTGCATATTTTCCAAAAGTCAATAAACTTAATGCTATTCCAGTTATTGCAATTAAAGTAAAAACGTATGAGGTTATAAATACTCCAGTAATCGGTACTATTAAAAATAACATAGATACAATGATTGCCATAATAAAAGCTGAAAGAATTATTTTCACATTATTAGTCATTTTTATTATCCTCCAATCTCTGTCCACACTCTAAACAGAATTTTGCACCATTAGGCGCTTCTTCTCCACAATTTGGACATATTGTTTGTAGCTTACCTCCACATTCTATACAAAACTTACCTTTCGGGGTTTTCTTTCCGCAATTCGGACATATCATTTCATTTTCTAAAAGTTTTTCGATTTTCGTTCCGCATTTTAAACAAAATTTGGCATTTTCAGGTAAATCATTGTTACATTTTGGACATTTTGTATTTTGCATATTACTATTTGTTGCATTTTCAAGGCTATTGTTTATGATACTACCAACAGTTCCGCCTACACCAGTCATCACACCAAGTCCTACTCCTAAATTTGCCATATTGTTTCCACCTTCGTTTTTAGCAAAACCTTCAGCAATATCAAAACCTCTTTCTTGACTGTATGTATATCCTTCGATTTGTCTTTTAGTTGCTATTCCTTCTGCTTCTAATATCATTTTTTGTTTTTCTGTTTCTTGACCAATAATCTCTACATTTTGTTTTAATTTCGCTTCTGCAATATCAGCATATTGTCTAAAATGTAGTTCTTTAAATCGTTTGAAAGTGCTATCATCTTCTGGTTTTATTATTGTTGTTACAAGAAAATGAACAAGCGATACACCATATTCCTCAAAATCGCCTATTAATAATTTATGTATATTTTTAGATATTTCAGTTAATTTTTCATCAATTTGAAAAATATTAACAGAATTCTCGCGAATATAAGTAGACATATATGTCTTGAATTTTGTCATTAAAAATGCTCTAAATTTTCGAACTATACTTTCTTGTGTAAGATTATTTTCTGTACCAACTATTTTTACAAGCAATTTTTTAGCGTCAGCAACGCGTAAATTCATTTCACCGCTTGCACCAATTTGTATAGGGAAATTATATGTTGGTTCCATATACTCTATTTTACTGTCAGTCCCCCATTTAATTGCCATTTGTTCAGTTTTATTTACAAAATAAACTTCGCAATGAAACGGAGAATCACCTCCATATGGCAGATTGAAAAATTTGCCTATAAGTGGTATATTTTCAGTTTTAAGTGTATGTCTACCAGCTTCAAACACATCAAGAAGTTGTCCGTTCATATAGAAAATTGCTTGTTGTGATTCGTGTACTATAAGCTGGGTTGTAGTATTGAAATCTTCACAAGGATGTTTCCATACAAATGTAGAATTATCACCCTCATATTTGATAATATCTGCTATTTTAAACATTATTAAAGCCTCCTTATCTTTTAATTGTATGATGAATTTATATAAATTAGTTTTACTTTTTATATTCTCTTTCTTATTTTATATAACATTATTCTCAATAACAATCTTTTTTCGACATAATATTGCAATTTCTATAACAGTATATCATTTATCAACATTTAATGCAATATTCGATTTGAGCTAAAGGCAAAATTATGTGACTAATATATTAGTAAATTATGGTATTAAATATATTTAACGAAAAATAAAGAAACTGGAACAAAAAGACCTTGCTATTTCTGTTTTTAAAATAAAACAATTGAAGAAAAGTATCAAGTTAAAAATAATGCTGTTACTATTTCAATGCCCTTACAAAAAGAAATTATAGAAAGGGCTGAAAATGTATTAAGACTTGAAGAAAAAAATATTCACATTGCCTTTTCTAACTTAATAGATTTTAGAAAAGAGTTATTAGATAATCTTTAATATTTAACTTGTTTTGCAAATTGCTATAATTCCTATTTTACAAATATAAAGTTTCGGATTTGTTTGGTTGTGATTCGCCATAATATTATTATCCAAATCCCTTAAAAAGGTAGATATAAATTAGTGTGTCAAAAATAGTAGGCACTACTTATTTAAAAGTAGTGCCTTAACATTCAAATATAGCCAATCACAAAAGCTTATATTGAATGCATATTTATTATAGCATATTTATTTTACTTTGTTTGTTGAAATTTGTCGAAAGAAAAAAATATTGTTAGTTATATTTTATCTTTATCTTCCAATCCCTCCCCATAATTTATAAAACAAAAATTAAATTTAAAATTTTTATTAGATAGTGTTACTAATTTCCTGTCAATAACTTTTGAAAATGTCCCAAAAATTTCTAAACATTAACGGAAAAA
>CANPDB010000029.1 GCA_947572725.1 uncultured Clostridium sp.
CCTTAAAAGACAAGGGGTGTAGACAGAGTAATTTTAGAATTAGTTTACACTACCAGTACAAAAGAGGGGGTGAATAAAATGATTAGTTCGATTTTAAACTTAATCCTATCTATCGCTCTAACATATTACTTTTTTATTTTTATCGAAATGAATTCATATGTAAAAAATGTTGCAATTTATGCAGTTGGAAACTTTTTAATATCTATTATTACAAACGCAATTGATGGTCAACCTTTACATATATTTTCTACATTAATTATGAGTATTATAATTTCTTTAGCAATTGTAAAAATTATGGAATTCGCAAGAAATCATACAAATTCTTTTGTTGGATTTGTAGTATTATCTGAATTAGTATTAGTATTAATTACATTTGTAATTTCTTTTTTACTAAGTCTTGTTGGACTTTTGTAGTTAGAATTTAATCAAGAGCTTTTATAAAACAATATTAAAAGATTGGATTTATTATGAAAATAATTAAAATTTTATTAGTAATTATTATAGTTTGTGGAATACTATTAAGTTTTAAAATACTATTTAAAACTTCTACACATTCTCAATATACTAGAAATGATATAATCAATTTGTTATATAAGATAAAAGAATGTACTAACTATTCTTTTGAATATAAAGATAAGGAACAAAATAAAATCACTTATAAATTTAAAAACAATGTAGTTATTTCAGAATTTTATGGTATATGTGCATACATAAATTACAATACAAATGAAAATATTTTACTTAATAAAATCGTAAAAAAAGCTATTATTTCAACTGTAGAATCCACTTATAATACATATGCTTCTTCTGTTTTAGAAACAATTAATGATTTCACATACCAATATACATATTTAAAAGAAGAAAATTACAATAATCATAATTGTATTGTTTTTCAATTAGATAAAAATAATAATTATCTAAAAATATGGATTGATTCAGATTCTGGATTTGTTTTAAAAACTGAAGAAAAAGATGGTACTTCTACTGAGATAATCGAATATTATATTAATTTTAATTCAGTTACAGATGATGATATAAAAAAGCCTGATTTAACTGAATATGAAATAAAAGAGAAATAGATAAAACTTCTTAATTATATGAACTTTAAATTATTGTAATCCATATAATTAAGAAGTTTTTACATTTATATCAATCTTTATTAATATTTATATATCTATTTAATAACCTCTACATCTTTCTCGTCATACTTTTCTGGCTCTAGTCCTACTCTACTTTTCATATACAATGAAATTAAAAGCACGATTGCTGTAAGTAATATTCCTATAAATACACATGCATATTTAATATTCATAAAATTTAATGTTATAGATGCAACATATGAAACAAACATTCTTAATAAATTTTTTGTAATAGTGTTAAAAGAATAAATTTGTAATAAAGTATCTGGTTTTACAAAATTAGCCATATATCTCTTTTTAATCACTTGTTGCACGCCTTTCATAATATAAACAATTGTACATAAAACTATAATTATCATAGCTTGTATTCTATAATCTATTGGAAATAATGTAATAATTCCTGAAATTGTTATAGTTAATGTAACTGTTAAAGCTACAATTGTTAATAAATGATTTGAATACTTTTTATTAAAGTCATTTGCCTTTGTTGAATACATACCCTTTACTAATTCCATCACAGCTCCTATTATTCCTATCATACTTGCTGAAATTCCAATTTCTTTTAATAATGCTGTATTATATGTATAATGTACACATAGAACTGCCCATATCATAGCAATCATTAAAAGTAATGCTTTTAGTCTCTTAGATTTAAAAATAAAAGTCATACCTTGTTTTACAGTTTGAACACTATCATTTTCTTCATTTTTCTCTGTTATCTCTTCATCTTCTATTTCTCTAAAATTCATAGCAACTAAAATAGTAATTACAAGACAAGCTATGCATAAGCTCATAGGAATATATGGATTTATATCAAATAAAAATCCTGCCATTAGTGTAGAAATAGCTTTAGAATAAGAATATCTCGCATAACTTTTTCCATCTATTTTTGTAAAAATTTCTCCAGCTTTTTTCGTTTCTGGTATTGTACTGTTTAAAAATGTAGCTTCTGTGATACTTTTTAATCCAAAGCCTACAGCACTAATTGCTTTTGATATAACAAATATTACAAAATGATTTCCAAATATAATCATTAATACCGCCACTAAGTTAAGTGCATTTCCTAGTACTATACTTTTCTTTTTTCCAATTTTATTTACTATTATAACTGTTGTCAATTGAACTATTATAGCAAATGCTGCAAAAAATGAGTCTAATAATACAACATTTGCTGGTGTTAATCCTTTTACTTGTATAAAGAAAAGTAATTCTATAACATAGTAAAACATAAAGTCTAGGCCAAACATTGAATAGATTGGATATAATTTCATATTATTTTTTCTAATTTTAGCTTTTGTTTTCTTGTCCATTTTCTGCTCCTTTGTATTCTTCATTTATATTACTATTTAGATTTATATTTTTATAGTATAAAATGGTATATATCTTTATCATAGCATTACAGTTTAGATTAAATAATTTTAAATAGCGCGAAGGAGTTTATATATTCAATTTTTTAGGAGGATACGAGTAGGAATTACTTGGAGGAGCCTAAAAAATTAATATATACACTCCTGGGAGCGAGTAGTAAATTTAAAATCTGAACTGTTATCCATAATTTACTTATCATTCACTTATAAAAACTAAAATATTCTTATTATATCGTGATATGTTATAAATATTGACAATGCAATCAACAAGGAAAATCCCAATAACTGAATATTAATTTCAGTTTGTTCTTTTAATGGCTTTCTTCTAATAGCCTCTATAATTAAAATCAATATTTTTCCACCATCTAATGCTGGAATTGGTAACAGATTTGTTATTCCAAGTGATAATGAAATTAATGCCAACATATAAATAAATTCATAAACTCCATTTGTCTTCGCAACAGCTTCTGATATACCAACTGGACCCATCATTTGGTCTATTCCAACATTTCCTGTAAATAATTGTTTCAAATTATCTATTATTGAAAACATAAATTCTTTTGTTTCCATTCCACCATTAATGCATCTATTAATAAATGTGTCTGGTGCTGCTTTTAAGTTAACACCTAAATAATATTTTGAAACATAATCTGGCGTTAATTCTATATTTATTTCTTCTTTTCCTCTTTGTATTGTAAGTAACATTGTATTTACGCCTTTTTGACTTATTAATTCTAATGCTTTGTCTCTATTTTGATTAATTTCTTGATGATTAACTTTTACTAATTTATCATTTGCTTGAATGCCTTGTCTTTCACTACTACTTCCTTTTTCTACTGCTGCTATTTTACAGTTTTCATCTAAATAAATTCCTGTTACTTTTGTTTTAACTTCTGTTGGTTTAGTTTTTAATTCTAATATTTCTCCATTTCTTTGAATTTTCAAATTTAATTCTTCGCCATTTGATTTTTCTATTATTTTGTTTAAATCATTTTTGCTATTTATCTTTTTATCATTGATTTCTATAATTTTATCTCCGCTTTGTATTCCAATATTTTGCGCTGCATATCCATTAATGGTTGTGTCAATTTCGTTTGATATATAAGTCCCTGTCGTCGCTGAAAGAATAAAGTAAATTGTAATTCCAAATATAATATTTACTGTTGCACCTGCTATAACTATTGCTATTCTTTTTGGAATGCTTGCTTTTGAAAATGACCTACTGTCTTCTGACCTCTCTTCTTCGCCTTCCATACTAACAAAACCGCCTAAGGGAAATAGCCTTAAGGCGTATTTTGTTTCTTTTCCTTGTTTTCTCCATATTGTTGGACCAAATCCAATTGCGAATTCATTTACTTTTATTTTGCATAGTTTTGCAACTGTAAAATGCCCTAGTTCGTGAATAAAAACTAGAAATCCTAATAAAAATATGATTTTTATTGCTGATAATATAAATGTAAGCAAATTTTTGCCTCCTTATTTTATTAATTTAAAATGAAATTATAACAGTTCAAAGTTATTGAACTACTCGTTCCCAGAGGATAGTATTTATATATTTTTTCGTTATCCCCATTCTAAAAATCCTAACAAAAGTTCATAGGACTTTTGAGGATTTTTGAACGGTCCCCACAAGCTCACTTCAAAATATATAAATACTATCCTCTTCGCACTATTCAGGTTCTAGTTACTTAAACTGTTATAATTTCATTTTATAATATAGTAAAAAATGCATATGCAAATGGTGCTAAAAATATTAAGCTATCAATTCTGTCTAATATTCCACCATGTCCTGGTATCAAATTACTAAAATCTTTTATATCTACATATCTTTTAATACTTGATGCAGCAAAGTCTCCTATCTGTCCAACTAGACTTAATATTACTCCTGTTGCTCCTACATATAAGTAAGAATAATTCATTCCCCAATATTTATTAGCAAAATATGTATAAGCTAACATTAAAACAATTGCTCCTATTGTTCCTCCTGCACATCCCTCTATTGTCTTTTTAGGGCTTACTTTGCTAAATTTATGTTTTCCTAAATATTTTCCTATAAAATAAGCAAATATATCTGTTCCCCAAGCTGCAAATAGTGCATACCATATTAAAACATTACCATTTGGCATTCCATAGATGAATGCCATAAACATTATAAAAAATACTACATAAAATATCCCTAAAAAAGTATATGCAATATCTTTAAAATTAGTCTTCATTTCTGTTGCAACAACTTGTGCAAATAGTATTATTAGAATTGTTGGTACAGATAGTGTTACTACAATATTTAGATTTTCTTGTGGTATTATATGTATAAATGCAATACTTAAACAACTTAAATATGCAATCCATTTTACAGGTTTTGCTACTTTTGTTATTGCATTTAAATATTCGTTCATACCAATAATTGCTATAATTGCTAACGCTACATCTACTACATATTTATTTCCAATTAAAAATATTGCTAGTACTAATGGAAACCCTAGTAATCCTGATGTAATTCTTTTTATATCCATTATATTTTTCCTTTCATTTATAGTTTTAGAATGTTCTTTTATATGCTTTTTGTTGATATTGTAAAAATTCTTTATTATTTTAGTTTGCTCCAAATTTCCTTGTTCTCTTTTGATATTCTATAATTGCTTGATTCAAATCATCTTCATTAAAATCTGGCCAATTCTTATCTATAAATAAGAATTCAGAATATACTAATTGCCAAGTTAAAAAATTGCTTAATCTTAATTCTCCGCTTGTTCTTATCAATAAATCTGGATCTGGTTGCCCTTTTGTATATAAATTGTCTGAAATAGTTTGTTCTGTTATATCACCAATGTCTAATTTTCCATTTTTCACTTCTTGTGCTATGTTCTTTATCCCTTTAATTAGCTCATCTCTTCCACCATAGTTTAATGCAATATTAAAAGTTACACCTGTATTATTTTTAGTCCTTTCCATACAATTTCTAATACTTTTTTGCATTCCTTCTGATAATGCTGTAATATCTCCTAAAATTTTAACCCTAATATTTTCTGTATCTGCTCTTTTAGCATAGTCATCTAAATAGTTTTGTAATAAAGTCATTAATGCTTTTACTTCTTCTTCTGCTCTTTTCCAATTCTCTGTCGAAAATGCATATACTGTAATATATCCTAACCCTATTTTATTTGCATATCTTACTATATTTTCTAAAGTTTTAGCACCGGCTTTGTGTCCAAAACTTGCAGGCTTTCCTTGTGCTTTTGCCCATCTCCTATTTCCATCCATTATAATTGCAATATGTTTTGGCATATTTTCTTTATCAAATTCCATTTTTCCTCCATCTTAGAAATCATTGCAGAACTACTTATCTCTATTTTTTATATACAAAGCAAGCTCTTTTAAAAATTCTGCTTTCTCCCCATATTTTTCTATTTCTTCTATCGCTTCTTTTGTTATTTTTTCTAAAATGTCTTTTGCTCCTTCAAGTCCATATTGAGAAACATATGTACATTTTTGTACTTTTTTATCTTTACCTACTGGTTTTCCTAAAACTTGTTCGTTTCCTTCTTCTCCTAAAATATCATCTTTTATTTGAAATGCTAAACCTATTTTTTCTGCATAATTTGTTAATCTTGATAAATTTTCATCAGAACAGTTAGCTAACATTGCTCCCATTCTTACACATAATTTTAGAAGTGCTCCTGTTTTATTTTTATGTATATATTCTAGGATATCTTTAGTTATTTGATGTCCTTCATATTCTGTATCTATATATTCTCCTGCAATCATTCTATCTATTGATGTGGAGAATTCATTAAAAATTTGAATTTTTCTTTTTAATTCTTCTATGTCTTGCGTATTTTTTAAATCTTCACCAATTACAATATAGCTATTATTCAATAATCCATCACCTGCTAAAATTGCTGTTGCTTCATTAAATTGTTTATGATTTGTAGGCTTTCCATGTCTGAAATCATCATTATCTATTCCTGGCAAATCATCATGAATTAACGAAAAATTATGTACCATTTCAATTGCAACTGCATATGGAATACATTGTTTAATATCATCTTTAAACAATTGATATGTAGCAACTACTAGTATTGCTCTTAATCGTTTTCCTCCACCCATTAGTGTATATTCCATTGCTTGGTTTAGTACTTTTTCTGGACATTCTTGCTTTCTTATATATTTTTCTGTTTCATTATTTATCATTAGTTGGTACTTTTTTAATTCTTCTTTAAAATCCATATTTATTCCTACCTACTCGTGAAAATATTTTTTATTAAACTGACATAACTTCTTTTTCTTTTTTGTCTAATATGCTATCAATTTCTTCTATGCTTTTATCTGTCATTTTTTGTATTTCATTTTCTGCTTGTTTTAATTCGTCTTCTGTCATTTCTCCTTCTTTTTGCTTAGCTTTTGCTTCATCAATTCCATCTCTTCTGGCATTTCTTACAACTATTTTTGCTTCTTCTGCCATTTTTTTAATATCTTTTACAATTTCTTTTCTTCTTTCTTCATTTAATTCAGGGAAGGCTAGTCTTATTACTTTTCCATCATTATTTGGATTTATTCCTATATCTGCAGCAAGTATTGCTTTTTCAATTTCTTTTAAAACACTAGCATCCCAAGGTTGAATTACTATTAATCTCGCTTCTGGTACAGAAATTCCAGCTACTTGACTAACTGGTGTTGGTGTTCCATAATAGTCTATTTTTACTTTGTTTAATATAGCTGGGTTAGCACGCCCTGCTCTTACTTCTGCTAATCTTTCGCTATATGCGTTGATTGCTTTTTCCATTTTATCTTTTAAATTTGTATAATCCATTTTATTTACCTCACTTTTCTAATTCTATAATTTTATTTATTAAACAAATCAAAATTAGTATATTGTGCATTTTAGTTAAATTGCTCAAGCTGACGGCGTACAATGGTACGTCAAAGTTTGAGTAATTTAGCAAAAATGTGCAAGATGCTGATTTTCATTTGTTTAAGATACGATTGTACCGATTTTTTCACCTCTAACCGCCCTAACAATATTTTCTGGGTCTGCAATTCCAAACACTAATAATGGAATATTATTATCTCTACACATAGCTGTTGCAGTTGAATCCATTACTTTCAAGTCTTCTTGTAGTACTTGTAAATAAGATATATCTTCATATTTTTTAGCATTTGGATCTAATTTTGGATCTGCTGAATATACTGCATCTATTGCTTTTCCAAGTAATATAATATCAGCATTAATTTCAGCTGCTCTAAGTACTGCTGCTGTATCTGTTGTAAAGTATGGATGTCCTGAACCACATGCAAATATTACAACTCTTCCTTTACTTAAATGTTTTTCTGCTTTTCTTTGAATAAATGGCTCCGCAATTTCTCTCATTTCAATTGCTGTTTGAACTCTTGAATATACTCCTCTTGCTTCTAATGCATCTTGTAATGCTAATGCATTCATTGCAGTTGCAAGCATTCCCATATAGTCTGCTGTTGTTCTTTCCATTTGATGTCCATTTCTTCCTCTCCAGAAGTTTCCTCCTCCAACTACTATTGCTACTTCTACTCCCATATTTACTACTTCTTTTATTTTATCACACATTTGTCCTACTATTTCTGCATTTACTCCCGTCTTTTGTTCTCCTGCTAAAGCTTCTCCACTTAATTTTAAAAGTACTCTTTTATATTTTGCTTCTGACAATTTTTTCACTCCTTTTAATTATATAAATCACTTGTATTCTATCATATCATAAAAAAAAATAATAGCCTTTTTTATAAATTATTAAATTTTTCTTAATATGTAGTTATTATTTACAGCCTTATTTAAAATATTAGAACTTTTTAGTGAAGTAAATATAAATAAGCTATAAATTGTAACCATATTTGTTGATTCTAGTATAGATTGATAAAAAATGAGACAATTTAGGACTGTCCCAAATGTCTCATTTTAATTTTTATTTTAATTGTTTCATAACTTCTTCTGCAAAGTTTTCTTCTATTTTTTCGATTCCTTCACCTTTTTCAAATCTAGCAAATTCTACTATTTCTGCATCTTTTTCTTTTAATAATTGAGATACTTTTATATCTGGATTTTTTACAAATGATTGATCTACTAAACATATTTCGCTAAAGAACTTTCCAATTCTTCCTTCTACAATCTTTTCTGCAATTGCTTCTGGTTTTCCTTCATTCATTGTTTGTGCTTTTAAGATTTCTTTTTCTTTTTCTACTCTATCAGCTGGTACTGATTCTTCATTTAGATATTCTGGTCTTGCTGCTGCTATTTGCATACATACATCTTTTGCAACTTCGTTTGTTCCTTTTGCCATATTAACTAATACTGCTATTTTTCCATCTCCATGAATATATTTTTCTACTAATCCTTCTGATTCAAATCTTACAAATCTTCTAATGTTCATATTTTCACCAATTGTTGCTATTTTATCAACTAATACCTCATTTACAGTTTTTCCAGGTACTTCTATAGAATCTTGTGCTAATAAATCTTCTACATCTTTTGGTTGTTTTTCTACAACTTGTTTTGCAACATTCATTACAAAGTTTTTGAAGTCTTCATTTTTTGCAACAAAGTCTGTTTCAGAGTTAACTTCTACTATTGCTCCTACTTTTCCATCTTCTGAAATATATGCATCTACTATTCCCTCTGCTGCTACTCTTCCTGATTTTTTAGCTGCTTTTGCAATTCCTCTTTCTCTTAATAGTTCAATTGCTTTTTCCATATCTCCATCAGTTTCTGTTAAAACTTTTTTGCAGTCCATCATTCCTGCTCCTGTTTTTTCTCTTAAATCTTTAACTTGACTTGCTGTAACCATTTTTAAATTCCTCCTTATATAATAAAATAAGTAGAGTAGAATGAATAGATCTACTCTTCTTTTATTTATCTGATTTTTAATAGCTTTACTATTCTTCAGTTGTTTCTGTTGCTTCTTCAACTTCCTCTGCTGCTTCTACTACTTCTTCCATACTTTCTGGCTCTGTTGTTTCTTCTAATTGTTGTTCTTGTGCTTCTGGCTCAAAGCTTTCACCTTGTCTTCCTTCAATAACTGCATTTGCCATAACATCTGCTATTAATTTAACAGCTCTTATTGCATCATCGTTTCCAGGAATTGCGTAATCTACTTCTTCTGGATTGCAGTTTGTATCAACTAAACCTACTACTGGAATTCCTAATTTTTTAGCTTCTAATATAGCTATTCTTTCTTTTTTAGGATCTACTAAGAATATAACTCCTGGTATTTCTTCCATTTCTTTAATTCCACCTAGGTTTTTTTCTAGTTTTTCCATTTCTTTTTTTAGTAATATTACTTCTTTTTTAGGTAGTATATCAAATGTACCATCTTGTTCCATTATTTCTAGGTCTTTTAGTCTTTGGATTCTTGCTTTGATTGTTCCAAAGTTTGTTAGCATTCCTCCTAACCATCTTTGGTCAACATAGTACATTCCACATTTTATTGCTGCTTCTTTCATACATTCTTGTGCTTGTTTTTTCGTTCCAACAAATAAAATTGTTTTTCCTTCCTCTGCTTGTTCTTTGATGAATGCATATGCTTCATCTAATTTTTTTGATGTTTTTTGTAAATCGATGATGTGAATTCCGTTTCTAGCTTGGAAAATATATTCAGCCATTTTAGGATCCCATCTTCTTGTTTGATGTCCAAAGTGAACACCTGCTTCTAGTAATTGTTTCATTGCAACTACTGCCATTTTTCATTCCTCCCTTTTTGTTTTTACTTCCACAAAGTTCTTCGTTTTTTAGGACCTGTTTATAGGCACTTCCCTTAAAACTCTCTTTGTGTGTTTATTAACGTTTCATATTATATCACAGAGTTTGCACAAAATGCAAGCTTTTTTCGATACTTCCTATAATTTTTGTTAAAATATTGAAAGAATTTATATTTATGTATTGCAAATTAACATAAAATATTATATAATGTATTAGAATTAAATTTCATACCCCGCGCCTACATAAAAAGGAGGGATTCCTATGGCAATAAAAGTAACTGTCAAAGGACTATATAACTTAACAGTAAATAAGCAGTTTGTTGAACCGGCTATCATACTTAATGAGTCCAAGGCCTTATACAAGGCTCTTAAGTTAGAAGGTGCAGATGGAGTAGATGTAGTATATCATGAAAGCGGTGAAAAAGATTATTACACCAATTTGCCGAGAGAAACCAAGGCTTTTACCGCATTTATTATGATTTTATACAGGCGCTGGAAAGATGGCGAAAATGATGATCGACTTGCTTATCATTATGATTTGCCATTGCCTGTTGCACAGGTTCTGGATACTAAAATGCTGACTAAGGAAAGCAGCAATTCATCTGAGCACAGTTTTGTCAGTATCCGGAGTGTTATTAAAAATTATCTGGCAGCGTAACCAAGTACACAATAGCGGGGAAGAAGTTTTGACTTTATGTCAAAACTTCTTATATTTTTTATTTTACATTTAATCTACTATATTAATGTAGCACCAATCATCCCAGCATCATTACCTAAAACCGCAGTTTTAATAGCAATATGCCCTCTAGCTGTTCTTTTAGCATTCTCCTCATCTATCTTTTTTTGTAACCTTTGAAGAAAAACATCTTCAAAATACGCAAAACTCCCACCGATACCAATTATCTCTGGCTCAAAAATATCAATAATATTTACTAAACCTATAGTTAAATTCTCTATATATTCAGACACAACATTTTCTATAACTTCGTAATTATCATTATTAGGATTATTTCTCCTAACTATCTCTAGCAATTCTTCTCCCCTTGTAGTTTCCGTTAAACCTAAAGCATTACGCAGATTATCCTTAAAAACTTTCATAGATGCATATCTTTCAAAACATCCCTTTTTACCACATACACATTCAATTCCATTTTTATCGATAACCATATGACCAATCTCATATCCTGGTCTTACATTTCCCTTTAACAATTTGTTATCTACAAAAACTG
Source organism: uncultured Clostridium sp. (assembly GCA_947572725.1). Taxonomy (GTDB): domain Bacteria; phylum Bacillota; class Clostridia; order TANB77; family CAG-508; genus CAG-269. The sequence continues at coordinate 11,458 of CANPDB010000029.1, forward strand.
CTCCTCCAATACCTGTTCCCAATGTCAAAAATAAACTTATATCATATCCCTTTATGCAACCATAGATATTTTCTGCGATAGCTGCACATTTAGCATCATTTCCAACTCTAATTGGTAGCTTAATTTTCTCATTTAATTTTTCTACTATATTATAATTTCTAATTTTTACATTTCCAGAAGTTAATACTACACCATCAACTGCTGTACCAGGAATTGCAATACCCATGTCATCAATTTCATACTTATTCATAAATCGAAGTGTCTGTTCTATAATATAATCTTCAATAGATTTTTTTATATCTTTCTTTTCAATAGAAGTTAATCTTTTCTCTATCTTTTCCACAATTCTACCACTATTGTTAACAACTCCAATAGCAATATGACTTCCACCAATATCAACTCCAATTTTCATAATATCACCTTTTCTAAAAGGTTGCCATTGGTTCCGGGTTTATATGGCAACTTTTTATATTTTTTAGTATAAAATAAGTTGCCATATAAACCCGGAACCAATGGCAACCTTAGAATTAATATCCATATGCAGAGAATATGAAATTTCCCATATATACCTGGACACATGGTACTAATACAACTAGTACAAAGAATATTAGTAATATACCAACAATAGAATATACTATTTGTGGTAATACCTTCATAATTCTTGTCATAATATTATCAATATCTATATCCATATATTCAATCAATTTTTCCATCATTTCTGTTAAGTCTGTTTGCATTCCTATTTTTAACATCTCTGTCATCATTGAAGATGTTAATCCTGATTTTTCAAATGGCTCTATCCATGATTGTCCTATTAATATATTATTTATTGATGTTTCTATTATTGATAACATTACATAGTTTTGTATTACGTTTTTACTAACTTCTATTGCATCTTGTATTCTCATTCCATTTCTTAAGTTTAATAGCATTGCTTTCATAAATCTTGAAAAGTCTAGTGCAAATATTAATGTTCCAAATACTGGCGCTTTGTATTTAAAGTAATGGAAGTTATATTTTCCTTTTGGAGTTCTAACATAAAATATTAATCCAACTGCAATCCCTACTATTATTCCAATTGGAATATACCAATAATCCAGTGCACTATATATAAAGTCTTTAAACCATAAAGTTATTGCTGGTAGAGTTTCTCTTGTACCTAGTGCAGCAAATACTCCTTCTATTGCAGGTATTGCAACTAGTGTTCCTACTAATAACATTACTATTAATAGCACAAATAGTATAATATTAGGAATTAGTATAGATTTTAGTCTTCTATTTACTGCTTCTGTTTCATCTAAATATTTTACTGCTTGTTGTAATGAATTTGTAAGAGAACCTGATAATTCTCCTACTTTTATCATGTTAATATAAATATAGGGAAATATATTAGAATAGTATTCCATTGTTGTATACATATTTTCACCAGCTTCTACTCCTGCTAATATATCTTCTAAAATACCTCTCAAAGATAAGTTGTCTGTACTTTGAATGATTGTATTTAATGCATGTATATTATTAAAGTTTGCCTTTTTTAATAAATAGAAATTTTGAGTAAATACAACTAAATCTCTTTGTGTTATTTTTTCTGATTTAGCAAAATATAAATTTACTTTTTCCTTTGTGCTTAATGTTTTACTTTTGTTTATTCCTATTTGTGTTGTATTAACATTTTTCATTATTTCTTGTATATCTGTAACGTTTTTCTTTTGTTTTTTTTGTCTATTTACTGTATTATATGACACTTGTTGAACAGCTATTGGAATTAGATTGTTATTTTTTAAAGATTTTATTAAATTTTGTTTACTTGCTGATTCTACTTTGTTTCTTACAATTACTCCTGTTCTTGTTACAGCTCTATATACATATGTTGGCATCTATTTATCCTCCTTTAGTTTTATTGTCTCCCTTTTTGTATTTTTAATTGCATTATTGTTCTATTTAGTACTTCCAAATTTTTCTCTTCTATTTGTGATTTTGCTTGATCTAAAGTTATTTTATCATCTACAAATAATTTTGCTAAAGAATTTATTAATCCTATACTTCCCTTTTCTAAATTACTTTGTATAGCATCTTCTATTTCTGAAACACTTAATTTTTCCTTTCTAATAATACCTGCTACTATGTTATCTACTACCATAACTTCTGGAACTAATACTAATTTTCCATCTGTTCCTTTTAACAATCTTTGTGATACTACTAGTTTTAATAATGATGATAACATATATTTTATTGTTGCTTGATCTCTTACTTCATAGAAGTTAATCATTCTATCGATTGTTTCAGCACATGACTTTGTGTGTAATGTTCCTATTACTAAATGTCCTGATTCAGCCATTTCTATCGCAGCTTCCATTGTTACTTTATCACGAATCTCTCCAATTACCAAAATATCGCAGTCTTCTCTTAAAGAGTTTTTAACACCATCGCTAAATGTTAGACTGTCTCTTCCTTTTCCTATTTCTTTTTGCACAATTAATGATTTTTTTGAATGATGCTTATATTCTACTGGATTTTCTAGTGTTAATATTTTTTTGTTTTGATTTTCATTAATGTAATTTACTAATGCATTTAAAGTTGTACTTTTACCTGAATTTGTTTTACCTGTTACTAATATTAGTCCTTGTGTTTGGTATGTCATTCTTCTAACTATATCTGGTACTCCTAATGATTCGTAAGATGGTAATTCATTTTTTATTAATCTTAAAGTACATAGTGGAATGTCATCTGATAAAGATATATTTACTCTTAAACGAATATCTTTATATTGGTATGATGTATCTAGTTTTCTAGTATTGTTAAATACTTCATCTTTTTCTACATTTCCTTTTATTAAATAATCATATACTTCACTCATATCTTCTGGTGTTAGAACTTCGCTATCTTCTACTGGTACTAAATCTCTGGCTATTCTAAACATTGGTTTATTGTCACATATTAAATGTACATCTGATGCATCTAATTTTATAGCTTCATCTAATAATTTATCTAAATTCATTACTTAATTTCCTCCTTCCTAAAATTAATAAATTAGTAATTTTCTGTTTAATTCTTCTAATGTTGTATAACCTTGTATAACTTTATTAATTCCATCTACAACTAATGGTTTATAGTCGCCTTCTAGGGCTTTTTTCCTTATTTCTATACTAGATTTTCCATTCATAATTTCTTCTTTTATTTCGTCTGTTATATTTAATACTTCAAATAAACCTATTCTTTCGTAATATCCTGTTTGGTTACAATGTCTACATCCTACTGCTTCATATGTCCCTCCTGATAAGTCGAAATCTATTCCATATTTTCTTCCAATTGATTCTATAATAGTTCTTTCTTCTTGGCTAAATTCTCTTTTTTGCTTACATTCTGGACATAATCTCCTTACTAATCTTTGTGAAATTGAAGTAGCTAATGTGCTTGAAATGTCATAATCTGATATTCCCATTTTTCTAAGTCTTGTTATTACTTCTAAGCTGTCAATTGTATGAATCGTAGATAATACATAATGTCCTGTTTGTCCAGCTTGTATTGCTATTTCTCCAGTTTCTTTATCTCTTATTTCTCCTACTAATATAATGTCTGGATCTTGTCTTAATACTGTCCTTAATGAACTTGAAAAAGAAGCTTTTGAATCTGTTTCAATTTGATTTAGTCCATCAATTCTTATTTCTACTGGGTCTTCTATTGTTGTAATATTAATTTCTGGTCTATTTAAATAATCTATAATACTATATAAAGAAGTAGTTTTTCCTTCCCCTGTTGGTGCTGCTATAATTGTCATACTGTTTTTCTTATTTATACTCTTTTTGAACTTTTCTTCATCATAAGGAAATCCTAATTCAAATATGTTTCTAACATCAGTATTCTTTTTTAATAATCTTAAAACAAATTTTTCTCCGTTTACATTTGGTTGAGATGATACACGAATATTATAATCTTCATAAAGTAATATTCTACCATCTTGAGCTTCTTGCTTTTCTTGATGCATATTTGATATTGCTTTTAGTCTTCCTATTATTTGACTTTGTTTATCTTTTGCAAGTTCAGTTGCTGTAAAAAGTTCACCATCAATTCTATATCTAACTCTAACTTTATCTACTAATGGTTCAATATGAATATCGCTTGCCCTTCTTTCCATTGCCGTTCTTATTATACTGTCTACTAATCCTGTTATAGTATCATTTTTATTTCCTACTGTATTAAAGTTTGCAACAGATGCTCCTTCTAATGATTTTATTATATTGTCAATATCACTTTCAAAAGTAATATATGATTCCATTACTAAACCTTTATTTAACAATAACATTCTAACAGAGTCCATATTTTTGTTGTTTACTGTTGTAGGAAAACATACTTTAATTCTACCTTGTGAAACTTCAAAAGGTATTGCTTTATTCTTTTTTACTATATCTATAGAAATATAATCTGCAATTTTTAATTTAATTGAATTTCTTGTTATTAATACTCCTTTTGCTCCTAATATATCTCCTATTGTTTCAATTAACTTTTGAGGTTCACATGCATTTTGAAGATATAAAATCTCTCCTATTTTTTTACTAGGATTAGCTCTTTGATAGTCTAAAGCATTGTTTATATCATTTTCGCTTACAATTCCTCTTTTTACTAATTCAACTCCTAATGGTTGTCTTCTTCTAACTTCCATATGACTTGCATCCTTTCTTTTGTATCATAATATTTCTATTTTATTATACTACATTTTTTTATTCTTTTGTTTGCATTTTATAAATTACCTATATTTACTATTTCTTATTATATATCAAAATATAAACTTCTGGGAGCGAGTAGAGAATTTAACTTGTAACTATCGTTTTAAAGTATAAGTATTATTATATGTTTTATTTCCTATTTTCATATTAACAGTTACAATATCCTTACCATTTTGTATTCCTGTAAAAAATGTACATTCTGTTACATCTTGACATATTTTTATTTTATTTTGATAAATCCCTTTGTTCTTTTCCACAAATGTATATTGGACTCCATTATCAAATACTATATAATTTTGTCCATCTTCTTGTTTACATTCAAGAACTGCAATGTTATATTGATTTATCTCGTTTGAAAAGTAACTATTAAATTTAGTATATTGACTTAGTGGATTTATATTAGTATCTACATCATTTATGTTTTTATAAAAATTTGTTGTAATAACAGCCATAACTCCTACGATTGTCACCATTCCTATTATATATACAACTAGAGAAACTAATGTAATTCCTTTTTGTGATTTCATTTTTATTATCTCATTCCCTTCTTAAAGTTAAACTTTATATTAGTTATCTTTTGAAAGTATTGTTGATAATTCAACAGTTTGCTCTTCACCTTTTGATTGATAAGCTATTTTTACAGTTGCTTTTTTTACAGCATCTTTTATCTTATATTCATTTCCTTCTATTTCAGTATAGTCTCTTATAATAATGGTCTTATTGTATCCTTGTTTTCCTTCTATTTCTTGGTTTACTAAATCATTTCCTTCGTTATCTGTTGTACTAGTTGTGTATAATCCTTGATACTTTTCGAATCCATCGTTTTTTATTTTTTCTATTTCTTTAACTGCTATTTCTATTGCTTGTCCTCTTCTTTCTATTTCTTTGTATGTGGTATTCATTTGGTATGTTAGACTTACAATTATTGAAACAAATATAAATAATATAATTATTGAAATTGATATATCTACACCTGTAAAACCTTCTTCTCTTTTTAATTTCATATTTATCCTCGCTTCTTTTAATTCGTATTTATATAAATTATATATATAATTTATTATGTTTTTTATAAAGTGACAATTCGGGGGGGACCGACAAGGTTACAAACTGTTACTTTAGTTACAGTTTGTCCGCGGTTGGGAGTCACTTTAGAAAAAACATTAATAAATTTTGTTATAACTTATTGCGATATATAAACCTCTTTATGTTATTAAATTTCTATGAAACATAATTGTAAAATAATGAAAATATCAGCCAAATCAAGTTTGATGTTCCTAGATAAAATGCAATAGGCATTTGACTAACTCTTTCTTTATCAAATAATTTTGTTTTTCTATTCTTAATTTTAGAAATTATTAAATAAATTATCATTATTAAAAGTGTTAAAACAAGACTACATCCTGTTGCATATTCTCCTGTAAATATTGCCATTGTAACTATCATAAATAGCATTTCATTTACATATGTATTTTTTGCGTGTATTTTTAATGTTACAGTATCAAAAATTAAAATAATGCTATAAAGCAATAAATATATACCATATCTATATATATTAGGCTCTTCTACTATGTATAGATATACCATATATAAAATGGAAATTACTATACCATATATTGTAACTGATTTTTCTATTTTTCTGTTTTCTTTGTCTATTCCACAAACAAGTATAATATATGTAATATATAATACTATAAGTCCTAATTCAGCTATACTAGTAACTGTTATATTTTCTACTGTAATTTTCATTAACATTGCTATTACTAAAAATAATGTTCCTGATAATATTTCTATTATTATATATCTTGCTTTAATTTTTTCTTTGCAATGTTTACATTTTCCTCCTAAAAATATATAGCTTAAAATTGGAATCAATTCAAAAAATCCTAATTTGTGGTTACATTTAGGACAATATGAGTGTGTATAAATAATATCTTGTTTTTTTGGAATTCTATGTATTGTTAGTGTATAAAAGCTTCCAAATAATGTTCCTATTACAAATATTAGTATATAAAATGCTATTTCCATTTTTTACTTTTCCTTCCTTTGTATTTATAATTATAGGCATATACATTTGTTCATGCATATGCCTATATATATTGTTGTTTTTTATATATTAAGTTTTTTTATATTAAGGAGTAGTGTTTGTTGTTCCTGTTGTTGTTCTTCCATTATAACTCCAAGTAATTTTCCCATTAGTTGTACTATATGTTCCTGTAATATCATTATCAGGTGACTCTGGATTTTTTTCTGTTAAAGTAATAGTAGCAGGATCTGAAGTCGTTGCATTGATTGCCTTTGCATATTTAGAATCTAGTTTTCCACTGTCTCCTAAATGTGAAGCAACATATTTTTCTGGTGTATCTTCTGTTGTTGCAAGTGTTTTATTATTTACATATTTTTCTTCATAGAACTCTGATACTAAGTCATTTATTGTTAAATATACATGTTCTTTACATTCTGCTATTTTACTTTCCACAACAGCATTTTTACTTCTATTTAATAATCCATTTTCACCTGTTAACATAGCAATTGAAACTCCTGCTAATATTAATAGTACAATGATTGTAATTACTAATGCAATTAAAGTAATACCTCTTTCTTGTTTCATCTTATGTTTTCCTCCCTTTCTTTTGAATTTTTGTTTTATATTTAAGTTATATAAATATAACGTTAATAACATTTTTATTTTATTCCCTTATCTTGGAAAAATTGTCCTGATGAAGTTGATGTTTCTGTCTGGGTGTTGTTTGAATTATTTGTATTATTATTATTATTATTATTTGTTGTTGTACTACTAGCTCCTGATGCTGTTCCACTTACTCCAGAAGTAGTTGTTGTGGTAGTTGTATTTTTATTATTTGATGTGTCATATGAAGAAAATGGATTAACTTTTCCTGGATTATAATTTTTTACATTTTGATAGTTTTTTAAATCTGTTGCATCTACTTCATATGTCATTATTACTTGACTTTCATCAATATTTCCTGCTTCTTGTAATTCCTGTTTTATATTTTCTGGGGTTGTATATGAAACTGGCTCTGGTACAACTTTTGACATTGGAACATAATCATATAATAATAATCCTAATACTACTATAATTGCTAAACATAATAATAGCATTATAATAATTTCTCTAATAATTGTTTTAGCCATATTTTTGCTCCTTTATTTTATTCAAGTGGATTTGTGTTTCCAGTTGTATTAGTCATATTTGTATTATTTGTGTTGGTATTATTGTTTGTTGAGTTTGTATTTATTGAATTTGTATTTGTTGTATTATTTGTGTTTATATTTCTTTGTGGCATAACTGCTGATGTATCTACTTCTTTTATAGCTATGTCTTTACATACAAATGTTGCTTGTAAAGTACTATCTTCTTCTCCACTTGGTATCATTTTAAAATTTTCAATCTTAAATCCTAAAGTACTATCATTTTCAATGTCTGAAATAAAGTCTGTTATAGAAATATAACTACCTTTTGCTGTAAAATTCAAATTATAAGTATCTTGTGTAGTATTTGTTCCTTTTGTTACTTCGATTTTTATAGTACATCCTTCACTTGTTGCATGGTTTCCAAGTTTAACCCATAAAGTTTCTATTTCGTACTTTTGTATTTGTGCTACTTCTCCTTGTGTATCTGCATTTAAAGCTGTAATATCATCATATCTCTTTTTTTCTTCTGTCAATTTTGTTGCATTTTCTTGAACATCTCCTATAGCTTTTTTATAGTCAATGCTTGCTAATTTAGTAGCTTGTTCTAAATTTATATCTAGTTGGTCGTTTTTTTCTTGAATTCGTTTTATTCCTAAAACTTCTAAACTTCCTATTTTAAATCCATTCAACGCTATAAAAATAGAAAGTGCTATTAATAATAAAATTAATATACTAATTAATAATTTTTTCATGGCAAGTCTCCTTCTATTTTTACTACTACAACTTCATCTTCTTTTTGTCCAGATGTTGATACTACATTTGTTAAAATTACATCTGTTTTTATTTTTGCTACTAAATATCCTAATTGTTCATATTTATTTGATTGTGCATAAATTGCAATATGTGTACCTGTTGTATTTTCTATAGAAGTTATTTGTACATTAGCAGGTATAATGGACATAATTTGATTTAATAAATTAGGAATAGCATTTCTTGTTCTATTTCTTTCTGCAATTTTATCATTTGTGTCTTCAATGCTTTTTATCAAACTACTATATTCATTTGTTTTAGTTTTTATTTTTTCATTGTCGCTATCAGCAAGTTTTATTTGCTCTGATGTTGCTTTTATAGATTCTTCAATTTCTTTATCTTTTCTATTTATTTGGTTATCTAAAAGTATTGATAATCCACTATAAACTAAAATTAGCAGTAAAATTCCTGCTGTTGCTCTTACTAAATTTGTTTCTATTACATCTAATTTCTGTCCTAAATTCCATGTAAATAGTCCTTCTTTATTTTGCTTTTTATCTTTTTTAGGTGTTCCTATTTCTATTTTTAGCCAATCTGGTAAACTATCTGCTAAACTTGGTCTTTTAAAGTTTATTCCATTAAGTCCTTCTCCTACTCCCATTAGTGCTAAAGAAATAGCTGAGTTTACTTCTATATAATCTTTCATACTAACATCTCTTATATTTTCAATGAAATATGGTTTTAATATTTCACAATCAGCTTCTGATAGATATTCTTGAAAATATAAGTCTATATTATTGATTAAAGCTCCTGTACCTGTAATATAAACTTTTGTGATTTTTTCAACATTATCATTAAGTATCTTCTTTGTTTTGCTAACAATTTCAAATAATGTTGGCATTATATCTTCTAAATAGCTTGTAGCATCGTCTTGTAGTTCTTTTCCTTCAGAAGTGTATATTGTTGTATTTTTACATACTTCATATGATTTTGCATAAGAATTTTCTTTTACATTTATTTTTGTTAAGAAGTTTTTACTTCCTTCTTCTAATATGTCAACATTTGAAATTTTCTTGTCTAAGATTGTTGTTATTGTTGTATTTTCTTCAATATTAACAATTAGGCAATTATCACTTGCTTCTGCATCAATCAAATTTGGAATTGCCATAGCAGTCGGTGATACAGTTGTTAATCTATATCCATCTATTTGTTGAATAATTTTGTTTAACTCTATTTTATTTTCTGCAATATGAATTATTTTTATTTTGTCTTTATCTAAGTTATTATCAACTATTGAATATCGTGTTTCAAATACATTTGGATTGTATCCTTTATCTGCACAATATGATTCAAATTCAGTTTTTATTGCTTTTTGTAAATCATTTTTTGTTAGCAAAGAAAACATATCAAAATAGTTATACATTTCTTCTGACAAATTAATACTAATAGGAGTTTTTTGACTATAGGTTTCTTCTATTATTTGTTTTATTGCATCTGAAAGCTTTTCATAAAACATTACTCCAAATGTTTCTACTTTTAAATTGTCACGTTCTTTTGAAACTTTTGCATATTTAATTAGTTGTTCTTCTATATATAGCCCTAAGCAATTTGACATTTCTTACTCCTTTTATTAATTCTATATTTAGTAGTATTGACAAATTTCGACAAAATAATACTTACGCTTAATTTATGTTATACTATTTTTTTATAATTATTTCCGTAAAAATATAGGTATATTTTATTTTTATTTCAATAAAAAATCAATATCTTTAACATAACTGTAATATAAATGTAATATTTTTGTAATATTTGAAATTAATTACATTTTTTTCTTAATTTACAAATAAAAAATCCATCTGTTACTTCATTTTGATAAACCTGTAAAAATCTTTCATCTTTTAAGAACTTTTGAAAGTATTTATACTTACTCAAATTAAGCTTTTCTATTTCAAAGTTTGTATTTTTATTTAAGAATTCGTTTATGACTTCTTCATTTTCTGATTTTAAAATACTACATGTTGAATATACTAGTTCCCCACCATTTTTTAGATATTTTGAACAATTTTGTAATATTTCTTCTTGTATCTTTTTAATCTCTTGTATTTGCTCTTTGTTTCTTTTCCACTTAATATCAGGCTTTCTTTTTAAAACTCCCAATCCTAGACATGGAACATCTAACAATATTTTATCAAATCTCGCTAAATACTCTTCTTCTAGTTTCGTTGCATCTTTCACATTTGTATTTATAATTGAAATTCCAAGTCTATTTGCATTTTTATTTACCAAGTTTACTCTATGCTCATAAATATCCCAAGCTTCAATGTTTCCTTGGTTTTTCATAATTTCCGCAATATAAGTTGTTTTTCCACCTGGTGCACTACAAGCATCTAATACATTTTCATTACTATTTGCGTTTAAAATTAGCGGAACTAGACCTGCTGCTTCGTCTTGAATTGTAAAAAAACCCTTTTTAAACAAATCTAAGTTTTCTATATTTTTAGTTTGTTCTAAAATCAAAAAATCTTCAATAACTCCATCAGTTACATTTATATTTTTCTCTTTAAATTTGTTTTTTAATTCATTTTTATCTATTTTCAATTTATTAACTCTTATAGAAATTTTTGGCTTTATATTAGAATTTTCGCATATCTCTTGTACCTCTTTAAGAATTCTATCTTTGCTTTCAATATTTTCTTTTTTATCTTGAATGTTCTTTAGATTATCTTTAAAATCTTCTTGCTTGTTTTCAATATTCTTTTGGTTTTCATCCATGTGTTTTTGTTTATTTTCGAAATTTCTTTGTTCTAGTAATTTTTCAATAATCCATACAGGTATGGAAGTAGTTTTAGAAATCCTCTCGACATCATCTTTTATAGTAAAAAACTCTTCGTAGTCGCATTTATCAACTTTTCTTAAAATAGCATTTACAAAATTAGAACTACTTTTATGTCCATATCTTTTTGCTAAATTAACACTCTCATTAACAGCAGCAGACTTTGGAATTTTATCTAAAAACACAATTTGATAAATTCCCATTCTCAAAATATTTAAAATCCATGAAGAGATTTTTTTTAAACGAATATTAGAATATTTTTTAACAATTTCATCTAAAGTCAATCTCCAAGTAGTTACTCCATAGACAATTTCCGAAATTAGTCCAATATCTCTTTCATTTAATACATTTCTATTTTTGTTAATCATTTCATCTAAAGCTATATTTGAATAAGCATCTTCTACATCTATTTTATATAAAATTTTTAAAGCAATCTCCCTTGTCTTATCAACCATATTATTCTTCTCTCTTTCTATAAGTTGCCAAAAGGGACGGGGCTTTTGGCAACCTAATTATATATTTTTTTAATAAAAATTTCTACTAATTTTGCATATTTTTTCTAAGTTTAGGAAAAGATAACTTTAAAATATTTTTGGAGGTTTGTTATGGATATTAAAAAACATTTAATTATAACTGGTAATTCAACTGTTTCATGGAAAGATGCTATTGTTACTGCAATTGCTGAAGCATCTAAAACAATTGATTATTTATCAGAGGTAAAGATACTAGAGCAAAGAGCTATAATTGATGGAGATAAAATTTCTGAATATTTTGTTGATTTAGATATAAGTTTTACTGTTGATTTAGATCGTAAAGAAACTCACTAAATTGAAATTGCTAATTAATTATTCATTGTAAAAACGAAATTTATTATTAATTTTTAGATTGACCAGCTATAAAAAGTCAATAGAAAAATGAAAAAAATTTGAAAAAGT
>CANPDB010000030.1 GCA_947572725.1 uncultured Clostridium sp.
TTGGGACATTTTCTAAAGTTATTACTTAAGACATTATCATAAATTAATCATAATAGAAGTGTTAGTTAAAATAAATTACTTGAGAATTGCAAAGAAATATAGTATAATACAACATAAGATAAAGATAGAGGAAAGAATAAATATATTAGAAGATAGGAGAGAAAAAGAATGGATTACAAAGATTTAGCAGAATTAATATTTCCAGAAGCAAAAGACATATCATATTATGAAGAAAAATATCCAAGAAGAGATTTAAAAGAAGGAGCAATAGTAACAAGATTTGCGCCAAGTCCCACAGGATTTGTACATATAGGAGGTTTATATCAAAGTTTAATAGCAAAAAAATTAACAAGTCAAACAGATGGGGTATTTTTCTTAAGGGTTGAAGATACTGACCAAAAGAGAGAAGTTGAAAATGGAGTAAGTGGAATAATCAATTCTCTAAAAGAATTTGAAATAGAGCCAGATGAAGGTATGATTTCTGAAACAGAAAGTAAAGGGAATTACGGACCATATAAGCAATCAGAAAGAAAAGAAATATATCAAGCATATGCAAAATACCTAATTGAACAAGGAAAAGCATATCCATGTTTTTGTACACCAGAAGATGTAGAAAAAATAAGAAATAAACAAGAAAATGCTAAAATTAGACCAGGATATTATGGTGTATGGGCAAAATGTAGAAACAACACAGTAGAAGAAATGGCAGAAAAAATAAAAAGTGGAGAAAAGTATATTATTCGTTTTAAATCACCAGGAAGAGAAGATAGAAAAATAAAACACAAAGATGTTATAAAAGGAAATGTTGAATTTCCAGAAAATGACCAAGACATTGTAATAATAAAAGCGGATGGTCTACCAACATATCATTTTGCACACGCAGTTGATGACCACTTAATGGGAACAACACATGTAATAAGAGGAGATGAATGGTTATCATCAGTACCATTACATTTACAACTATTTCATGAACTAGGATTTAGACCTCCAAAATACGCACACATTGCACCAATTATGAAAAATGATAATGGAAATAAAAGAAAGCTAAGTAAAAGAAAAGACTCAGAAGCGGCAGTATCATATTATGAAGAAGAAGGAATTCCAGCAAAAGCAGTAAAAGAATATTTATTAAACATAGCAAATTCTACATTTGAAAACTGGAGAAGAGCAAATCCTGATAAAGATATGTCAGAATTTGAACTTCAATTAAACAAAATGAGTGTGAGTGGAGCACTATTTGATATGGTAAAATTACTAGATGTAGGAAAAACAGTAATATCAAAATTCACAGCAGAAGAAGTATATGAAAAAACTTTAGAATGGGCAAAAAAATATGATAAAGAACTAGAAGAAATGTTAAAAGACAAAGAATACGCATTAAAAATATTCAGCATAGAAAGAGGAAACAAAAAACCAAGAAAAGACATATCAAAGTGGTCTGATGTAAAAGACTCTATTATATATATGTATGACGAAAAATTTAAAGAACAAGGGCAAAAAGATGATTACCAAGTAATAAATGACAAAGAAGAAATCAAAAAAATTGTACAACTATACATAGAAAAATATTACGACGAAAAAGACGACAAACAAATGTGGTTTGACAAAATAAAAGAACTAGCAGGAGAGCTAGGATATGCAAAAGAAGTAAAAGAATTCAAAGCAAATCCAGAAAAATACAAAGCACATGTTGGAGATGTAAGTACAGTACTAAGAATTGCATTAACAGGAAGAACAAATACACCAGACATGTATGAAATAATGCAAGTTTTAGGAAAAGAATCAGTAGAAAAAAGAATGAGACAGTTGGGACAGTCTTAATTTGTCTCACAATTAGTATCAAATATAGTAGAGAAATGTCGAAAATACAATGTTCGACAAAAAATACGAAATAAATGAGACAAATGAAGACTGTCCCACTTGTCTCAAAGGAGATTAAATGGAGTATAATGTAGGAGATATTGTTAGAACTAAAAAGCAACATCCTTGTGGAAGCAAATTGTGGGAGATTATAAGAGTTGGCGTTGATTTTAAGTTAAAGTGTCAGGGATGTGAGCATGTTATAGTATTACCTAGAGAAAAAGCTTTAAAGGCAATAACTAAAAAGATAGAAAAATAGAAGGAAAGAAAGCATAATATATAACTATACTATGCTTTCTTGTTTTAATGAGGTTTAATAGTTAATAATTAGGAACAAAATACAAAAATCGACATATAATACAGTATAGTATCAATCAGGGTACTATATTGGAGGTGACTTGTATGGAGCCACAAGAACAAGTATACTGTTATGACAACAAAAAGAAATGTAACAAAAAAAGAAATTGCTTATGTATAGTAACAATCATTTTATTAACAGCATTTGCATTTGTAATTGGTTTAATTATAGGTGCTGCAGTTAGTGCTGCAATATTAGCAGCTTTACCAGCAGTTATAGTATTAGCTGTAATTCTAGGCTTATTGTTAGTATTATCTATAATATTAATGATTTGTAAAAGAAATAAATGTTGCTAAAAAACTTAAATAAAATAAATCCAAGTTTATAAATAGCAGATAGCGAGACTTTATAAAGGTTTCGTTATTTGCTTTTTATATATTACAGTTTAATAAAAAATTATTTACTCGCTCCCAGAAGTTTATATTTATATATTTTTTCGTTATCCCCATTCTAAAAATTCTAACAAAATTTATTACATAAATTTTGTTAGAATTTTGGACGGTCCCCACAATTCCACTTCAAAATATAGAAATATAAACTTCTTCGCGCTATTTAAAGTATTTAAAATTAAACTGCAGTTTATATATAGTAAAATTTTTTAAAACTATTGAATAATTTAGTAATTAAATCTATAATAAAATAGTACAATTTATAATAATAGCAATAGTTAAAATAGGAGTGATTAGATGACAAAAGAAATGCATAAAGAAAAAGTGCCAAAAAAAGAAACTTTTATGCAAGGAGTAATAACCTTAATATTCTCACAAATTGCAATCAAGTTATTAGGGCTAATATATACACTATACTTAACAAACAGAGAAGGATTTGGAGACAAAGGAAATGGAATTGTAGCAGCAGGATATCAAATATATGCAATGTTACTTACAATATCCTCAATAGGAGTTCCAAATGCTATATCTAAATTAGTATCAGAAAGAGTAGCAGTGCGGAGACCATAAAGGAGCTCATAGGATTTTTAAAATAGCTTTTGCAACCTTTTCTGTTATAGGTTTAATTGGAAGCTTAATGCTATTTTTTGGCGCTAATATGATTGCAAATATGTGGCTACAAATCCCAGAAGCAGAAATGACATTAGTTGCGTTATCTCCAGCAATCTTCTTTGTAGCAATTGCATCTGTAATGAGAGGATATTTTAATGGAAGACAAAATATAAAAGCAACAGCTAGGTCACAAAGTTTAGAGCAAGTGTTTAAAACAGCACTTACAATTATAATAGTAGAAATAATAGCAATAATTTCAAATGTATCTACAGAATGGATGGCAGGTGGAGCAACACTTGCAACAACACTTGCAACAATGGCAGGTTTTGGATATTTATATTTATATTATCAAACTAAAAAGAAAGAAATTGGAACAGAAATAAAATCAACAGTTAATTACCAATACGAAAGAGTAAGAGTTATAATAAAAAGAATTTTGTTAGTATCAATACCAATTGCACTAACAGCAATAATGTCATCAATAAATAAAAATATAGATTCATTTACAGTAGTAAGAAGTCTAAAACAATTTATGTCAGAAGATATGGCAATTGCACAATATGGAATTTTAGGTGGAAAAGTTGATATGCTTACAAGCTTGCCATTATCAATAAATGTAGCATTTTCAACAGCTTTAGTGCCAGCAATTTCCGCAGCAAAAGCTAGAAAAGATAAAAAAACAATTACAGAAAAAACATCATTTTCTTTATTAACATCAATGTTAATAGGACTTCCTTGTACCATTGGAATGTGTGTATTTGCAGGACCAATTTTAAATTTATTATTTCCAAATGCAAGTTCAGGAGAGGTAGTTTTACAAATTAGTTCACTTACAATAATATTTACAATATTAGACCAAACAATTAATGGAGCACTACAAGGATATGGAAAATTAATTATACCTACCGTTTCGTTAGCCTGTGGAGTTTTAGCAAAATTGATTTTAAATTTAATTTTAGTGCCTATACCAGAAATAGGAGTAAATGGAGCAGCTTGGGCATCTGTTGTATGTCATTTAGTAGCATTTTCAATTGCAATTACAGCTTTAAGAAAAAACATAAAATTAAATTTGACATTTTCAAAATTTGTAATAAAACCAATATTAGCAACAATAATTATGGGAATATGCTCATATTTTATGTATTTAGTTCTTTCAGGAATAATTGCACAAAAATTGGCAACAATATTAGCAATATTATTTGCTGTAATTATCTATATACTAGCAGTTGTAGCTTTAAAAATATTCTCAAAAGAAGAAATAATAGTAATGCCATATGGAGAAAAAATATACAATGTTTTAGAAAAGCTAAAAATATATTAAAAAAAATAAAGAAAAATAAGAAAAAAAGAAGGATTTTAGGTATTTTTGGCGAATAAAAATAATAGAAGTACATTTGTTGCTATTGTTCAAGCAATAAAAGTACATAACTTTAAATCTTATAGGAGGTAATTTAAATGAACAAAGCTGAATTAGTAGCAGCAATCGCTGCAAAAACAGGAGACACAAAAAAAGCAGCTGAAGCATCAGTTAACGCTTTTGTAGAAGTTGTAACAGAATCATTAAAAAAAGGAGATAAAGTTCAATTAGTTGGATTTGGATCTTTCGAAGTTAGAAGAAGAGCAGCTAGAAAAGGTAGAAACCCACAAACTAAAGAAGAAATCAAAATACCTGCATCAAAAGCTCCAGTATTCAAAGCTGGTAAAGCATTAAAAGATTTAGTAAACAAAAAATAAGAATTTTATATAAACAATATAAATATATGAATTCATAGGAAGAAATTATTATAAGGTTACTTGTAGTAATTTCTTTTTTTTACAAAAATATAAAAACTTTACAGCAAATCACACTAATGGTATAATTCAAAAAGAAAGAGGAAAAATACATGGCAAAAAAATATTTAGATAAAAATGTTCTAGATGCAGCGCTAGAAAGACTAGAGATTATGTTTAAAAATTTTGATAATATTTATTTTAGTGTTAGTGGAGGAAAAGACAGTTCAGTAATGGTGCAACTAGCAAACAGAGTAGCAGAAAAATTGGACAAGAAATTTGATGTATTGTTTATTGATTTAGAGGCACAATATAGACATACAGTTGAACATATAGAAGAACTAAAAAAATTATCACAAATTAGAGATTTTTATCATATAACTTTACCAATAGCACTTAGAAATGCAGTATCTGTATTACAGCCGAAATGGATTTGTTGGGAAGAAGAAAGTAAACACTTATGGGTAAGAGATATGCCAAAAGACAGCATAAATATTGAAAATTGTCCGTTTGAATGGTTTAGAAAAGGTGAAGAGTTTGAAGAATTTATCATACAATTTGCTAGCTGGTATCAAAAAAAATATAAGGACAAAGTAGCTTGTGGAATTGGAATTAGAACAGACGAAAGTTTAAACAGATTTAGAACAATTGCATTTCAAGACAGAAAACTTACATTTGAAGGACATAATTGGACAACCAAATTAAAAGTAAACGAAAAACATATAGATGTATACAATTTTTATCCTATTTACGACTGGAAAACAGAAGACATATGGGGAGCAGTAAGTAAGTTAGATTTAAAATATAATTACATATATGAACTAATGTATAAAAATGGGGTTAGCATTTATGAACAAAGACTTTGTCAACCATATGGTGATGACCAAAGAAATGGGCTAAATCAGTTTAAAGCTTTAGAATATGATACTTGGAGCAAGGTGTTAAATAGAGTAAATGGAGTGAACTTTGGTAATATCTATTGTAAAACAACAGCGTTAGGAAATATAAAATCATCTAAACCAGAATTTATGACATGGCAAGAATATACAGTATTTCTATTAGATAGTATAGGAATATATAATAGAGACTTAATGATGCACTATTATAGAAAGATAAAAAAATTTATGATATGGTATAGAAAGAAATTTAATGTAGAAATAGAAGATATACCAGACACAGCAGAATGTAAATTAGAAAACCAGAAAAAAGCAATATCTTGGAGAAGAATTGCAAGAGCAATTGAAAAAAATGATTTTTATTTAAGAAGATTATCATTTGCTCAAACTAAAACAGATGATGAAGAATTAAAAAAATTAATTCACAAATGGGACAACTTATTAAATAAAAATACAAGAACAGATGATAAAACATTACAGAGAATAATACGAGAACAAAGTAGTTAAAGGAGAAAGAGATATGATAGTTAAAATGAATAATAAAGATGAAAAATTTTATCAATATATGGGAAAGTTTTTTGGATCTAGATTAGTCGAAAGACAAACAAATGATAGAATTTATGATGATGATAAAAAGGAATGGTATTTATATATAGAAGATGATAGCGTAGTTGCTTTTGTTTCTATTCAAAATAAAGTAATAAAAAACATCTATTGTTATAAGGAAAAAAATTTAGAAGAGCTATTAAATTATATAAAAAAAGAAGAGGAAATAACAAATAGTATTTTAACAAAGAGATATATTGAAGTATATCAAAAATGTGGATTTAAAGTATCTGAAAATGATGCATATAAAAATTTTGTAATGATATATGAACAATAAGAAAGAAGGATTAAAAATTGAAAGAAATAGAATTTCCAGTGCTAAATGTAAAAATGGTGGATATTGATAAAGTAGTAGCAAATGATTATAATCCAAATAAAGTCGCTCCACCTGAAATGCAGTTATTAAAACATTCTATTGAAGAAGATGGATATACACAACCAATTGTAACATATTATGATAAAGATAAGGATATATATATTGTTGTAGATGGATTTCATAGATATCGCTGTGCTAAAGAATATTTTAATTTGAAACAGATTCCAATTGTTACAATTGATAAAGATTTAGAAAATCGTATGGCAAGTACAATAAGACATAATAGAGCAAGAGGAACGCACCAAATAATTGATATGTCTCATATTGTACTAACTTTAACAGAAAATGGTTGGACAGAAAAACAAATATCTAAGCACTTAGGAATGGAATTAGATGAAATAATTAGATTAAAACAAATTACAGGTTTAAAAGAATCTTTTGCTAATCATAAATTTAGCAAATCTTGGGAAGAATTTGAATATAACCTAAAACACGAAAAACCATAATTTAATTATGGTTTTTAAATTTTTATAATCTAATAAGCTAATTGAAATTTATACATATAATTATCTACTCGCTCCCAGGAGTTCATATTTGTATATTTTTTCGTTATCCCCATTCTAAAAATCCTAACAAAAGTTCATAGAACTTTTGAGGATTTTTGAACGGTCCCCACAATCTCACTTCAAAATATAAAATATGAACTCCTTCGCGCTATTTGAAGTTATATATGTCTAAAGTGTAATAATTATTTCTAATCTTTAACATCTATTTTAATATGAACATCTCTTAATTGGTCGCGTCTAACATTACTTGGAGCACCCATCATTAAATCTTGAGCCTTACTATTTAATGGGAAAGCTATTACCTCTCTAATTGTATCAGAATCAGTTAGTAACATAAGCATTCTATCAACACCAGGAGCAACACCAGCATGAGGAGGAGCACCAAATTGAAATGCCGTATATAAAGCACCAAATTTAGATTTAACTTCTTCTTCTGTATACCCAGCCATAGTGAAGGCTTTAAGCATAATATTAATATCATGATTTCTAACAGCACCAGAAGAAAGTTCAATCCCATTGCATACAATATCATATTGATATGCAAGTATTTCTAAAGGATTTTTATTTTCTAACGCATCTAATCCACCTTGAGGCATTGAGAATGGATTGTGACTAAATGCTAATTTTTCTTGGTCATCTAGTTCAAACATAGGAAAATCAACTATCCAACAAAATTCAAATACATCTTTATTAATTAATTCTAGTCTATTTCCAAGTTCATCTCTTATTTGACCTGCAAGTTCTGCTGCTCTTGTTTCATTATCTGCAATAAAGAAAATAGTATCTTCTTTTTCTAAATCAGCTAATTTTAATAAATCTTTCTTTAAATCATCTGGTATAAACTTATCAATTGGACCTTTAAAACTTAAATCTTCCTGAACTTCTAGATATCCAAGACCACCCATACCAATAGACATAGCATATTTAAGCATTTTTTCATGAAATCCCTTAGAAAGATGCCCTTTTACTTTAATTGCTCTTACAGTTCTATCTATAAAAGGTTTAAAAGTACATTTTTTAAAGAAATCAGATAAATCTATAATATATAAAGGGTTTCTCAAATCTGGCTTATCTGTTCCATATTTAAGCATAGCGTCTTTGTATGAAATTCTTGGGAATGGATATTGAGATATTTTTTTATTAGAAAATTCTTTAAATGTGTTATATATAACTGGCTCAATTGCACTAAAAACATCTTCTTGTGTTGCATATGCCATTTCCATATCTAGTTGATAAAATTCACCTGGTGCTCTATCCGCTCTTGCATCTTCGTCTCTAAAGCAAGGTGCAATTTGAAAATATTTATCAATACCAGATACCATCAATAATTGTTTGAATTGTTGAGGAGCTTGTGGTAAAGCATAGAATTTTCCTTCATGTAAACGACTTGGAACAAGATAATCTCTAGCACCTTCAGGTGATGAGCTTGTAAGTATAGGTGTTTGAACTTCTAAAAAGTTTTGTTTAGTCATTTGTTCTCTTAAAAATTGAATTACTTTTGCTCTTAAAATTAAGTTATTTTTTAATCTATCATTTCGTAAATCTAAAAATCTATATTGAAGTCTTAAATCTTCTCTAATATCTTGTTCTGTATTAACTTCAAAAGGTAAATTTTTTGTTCTCTTTCCTAAAATTTTGATTTCTTCAATAGCAATTTCAACTAAACCTGTTTTCAATTTTGGGTTTACAGTTTCCTCATCTCTTTTTCTTACTGTACCAAAAACAGTAACTGAAGATTCGATCGGAATGTGTGAAGCAAAGTCTACATCTTCTGGTTTACCAGATGTAACAACTTGTGTTATTCCATACATATCTCTAATATCTAAGAAAACTAATCCTCCGAAGTCACGAATTGTTTGAACAAATCCAGCGACTCTAACCTTTTTTCCTACATCTTCTAAACTAATTTCATTACAATTATGAGTTCTATACTCATTCATATAAAAAACCTCCTTATATTTTCAAATATAGCATATTTACTTGCTCTCAGAAGTTTATATTTCAATATTTTTGCGTTATCCCCATTTAAGAAAATGTATCTCGCTATCGCTCAAATTTTTTCTAAAATGGTCGCCACAATTCCACTTCAAAATATTGAAATATAAACTTCTTTGCACTATTTAAATATATATATGTAATAATAACATTAAAGCACAAAAAAACGCCCAATGCATTATATGCAGGGACGAAATAAATTCCGCGGTGCCACCCAGCTTGAAAATTTTTAAATTTTCCACTTTATTTTAGATTGCTCCAATGTGTTTCGATTTTTAGGTTGACCTTAAAGGGTTTTCAGCCCAGGACCCTTATTCTCTGGTAAGTGAGTTCTAAAAACTTTGCATTGTACGTACGCAATTATTATTTTTTGTATGTACCTATTTTACACAGTATTTCCTGATTTGTCAAGAATTATGCAAGATTTTATATTTATAATAAATGATTGTTACAGTTCAGTAAGAATTATTTTAAATATAAACTTCTGAGAAGGTATATATTTTGAGCACACTTAAATTTTTAAGTGTGCTCAGTCGTCATCTGCAAAACATACAAGGTTCATAAAGAACCCTTTTTCGGTTAAATGGAACTTACGAATAAGTTCGCCATATTGTCGATCATTATAGCGAATCATCTCCCATCCATTATCAGTTGGCAATTCGACTGAGGTTGAGGTGTACAAAACGCTATCACAAATTCCTTGTCTCATTTTCTGTATCAATATTATATAACTACAAGGAATTGTTCCTACAATCTTGTAGGAATAATCGTTTTTTTCAGAGAAAAAAATTGGATTTTCCTTCTCCATAAGTACACCATCTTCCCAGCTGCCCAAGAGGTTGTTCTCTTGGATTAGACGATGTAAATTAATGTCTCCTGCATTGCCAAAACCGATGCTATGAGTTTGCTTTTGCATCAAGTCAAATTGGTGTTGCAATGAATAGAATCCTTTTTCCGTCAAGTAATATGATCTTATCATATCACCATATTCTTTGTCATAATACTTTATTATATTCCAAGTATTATTAATCTGAAAAAGGACATCATCACAAATGCCATTCCGCATTTGTGAAATTAACTCTATATAGTCAGAATTTTCGATACTTCCGACTATCTTATAGGTACTGGGCTTTGTTCTATTGCTTGTTGGATAACACAATTCGGCATGCATTATCTCCATGATTGCGCCCTTTTCCCATGGGTCTAATAAATTTTTAAATTTTGGGTCCATTCTGTTTTCTCCATTTCTTTATAACTTGCATGTATTAATGTGATTCTAAAGCTACACTAATTAGTGTTATGCAAAAACAGCATATAACTTATCTCGAGTATATCATATTTTACATAAAATTTCAAGTTTTGGAAAATTTTTAATAGTATAAATTTATTTAGTAAACAATTTTAAATCTAAATTATAATATGAATGTAAATATAATGCAAAAATTTGAATATAATATATATAGAAAAAGAAAAAGGAGAATTTTATGGATATAAAATATTTTGATAATGCAGCTACAACAAGAGTAAAAGAAGAAGTACTAAATGAAATGCTTCCATACTTAAAAGAACAATATGGAAATCCATCATCATTATACAGCATTGGAAGAAATGCAAAAAAGGCAATAGAAGAAGCAAGAAAAAAAGTTGCAGGTTTAATTAATTGTGCACCAAACGAGATTTATTTCACAGGTTGTGGTTCTGAAAGTGATAACACAGCTATAAAAGGAATTGCATATGCAAATCAAAAAAAAGGAAAACATATTATAACTTCTAAAATAGAACATCCAGCAGTACTCCATACTTGTCAAGCACTAGCAAAACAAGGATTTGAAATTACTTATTTAAATGTAAACAAAGAAGGAATAGTAGATTTAGAAGAGTTAAAAAATTCTATTAGAAATGATACTATTTTAATAAGTATAATGTTTGCAAATAACGAAATAGGAACTTTACAACCAATAACAGAAATTTCAAAGATAGCAAAAATGTATAATATTACATTTCATACAGATGCCGTTCAAGCTTGTGGAAATGTTCCAATTAACGTAAGAAAAATGGGAATAGACATGTTATCTTTATCTGGACATAAATTGTATGCACCAAAGGGAATAGGAGCATTATATGTAAAAAATGGAATAGAATTTGAAAAGTTTATGGATGGTGGGCATCAAGAGAAAAACAAAAGAGGAGGTACAGAAAATGTACCAGCTGTTGTAGGTTTAGGAAAAGCATGTGAATTAGCAAAAGCTAATTTAAATGAGCATATGAGACATTTACAAGAATTAAGAGATGATTATATAAAACAAGTAGAAGAGAAAATTCCATATATAAAATTAAATGGTTCAAGACATATGAGACTACCAGGAAATGCTAACTTTTCTTTTCAATTTGTAGATGGAGAATCTTTGTTACTGAATTTAGATGCAAAAGGAATATGTGCATCTAGTGGATCTGCGTGTACATCAGGTTCAGCAGATCCATCTCATGTATTAACTGCAATTGGGTTATCAAAAGACATAGCCCAAGGTTCACTTAGAACTACATTTGGAGAGGAGAACACAAAAGAAGACATTCAATACTTAGTAGATAATTTACAAGAGATTGTAAATAGACTAAGAAAAATGTCTCCAGAATATAAAGCATTTATAAATTAATTATTTTCCATAAGAGCAATTGCACATTTTATGCCATCAACAGCAGCAGACATAATTCCGCCTGCATATCCTGCACCTTCTCCGCAAGGATAAACACCGTGAATATTGGATAATAATTGTTCATTTCTAAGAATTCTAACAGGAGAAGAACTTCTAGTTTCCAGTCCAGTTAG
Organism: uncultured Clostridium sp.; assembly: GCA_947572725.1. Lineage (GTDB taxonomy): Bacteria > Bacillota > Clostridia > TANB77 > CAG-508 > CAG-269. The sequence goes on from CANPDB010000030.1 coordinate 12,196, forward strand.
AATACTATCAGGGTTTGCAAAGCCATTAAGCTTTTTGTCAAAGTACAAAAGGCTTTCTTTTAATGTACTTGAAACAAAAGTTGGTAAAATACTATTTAAATTAGTTAAAGTTACGCCTGGTAAGTAACTTGGTTTTACTGTACCAATAAAAGTTGATTTTTGATTTTTAACAAAATCTTCTACTCTTTGTATTGGTGCATAATAATTTGAGCCTCCTAAAACAAATGCTTTTTTCTCTAAATCTTTTTGAAAGTAAATACCAGCTAAAGGAGAAGAAGTCTGGAAATCATCAGGAGTTACATTAACCAAAACAGCAGAATTAGCATTTTGTCCATCCCTTAAAAATTTGCTCATTCCATTTGTAACAATTGTATTTTTTTCACTAGAAGATGCCATAACAACTCCACCAGGGCACATACAAAAAGTATAACAAGAACGACCATTAGGAGAATGATAAGCTAATTTATATTCAGCAGGTGGTAAATGCAATTTAGTAATAGTACCATATTGAGAATGATTAATTTGTTCTTGTAAGTGTTCAATTCTAACTCCAACAGAAAAGTTTTTTCCTTCTAATATAAAACCTTTTTCATATAACTTTTCAAAAGTATCTCTTGAACTATGACCAATAGCTAAAATAACAGAGTCAGTTCCAATTTCATTAATTTTAGAGGAGTCAATTACCGATTGACAAGAAACAGAATAAATTTTTTCTTCTTTAATATTAAAATCAATAACTTTTGTATTAAAACAAAAAGTTCCTCCATTTGAAATAATATATTGTCGTATATTTTTTACAATATTAATCAAATTATCTGTACCAATATGAGGTTTTGCAATATATAAAATCTGTCTTGGAGCACCAAATTCAACAAAAGTTTCTAAAACTTTTTTACAAAAAGGACTATTAATTCCAGTTGTTAATTTACCATCTGAAAATGTACCTGCTCCACCTTCTCCAAATTGAACATTAGATGATGTATTTAATTTACCAGTAGTTAAAAATTCGTCAACAGTTTGCTTTCTTTCTTCTACAGCTTGTCCTTGTTCTATAATAATTGGTTTAATACCATTTTGAATTAAAGTAATAGCAGCAAATAAACCACTAGGTCCAGCTCCTATAATAATAGGTCTTTTAGAAAAAGAATTAGTTACTTTAATAGATGGACACTCAAAATCTTTTACTCTAGGAAGATTAGGATATTTGTTTTCGTTAGAAACTTTTATATCAATGGAATAGTTGTAGTGAACACTATCTTTTTTTCGTGCATCAATTGATTTCTTTGAAATATGCCAATCTAATATATCTGTAGAATTTATTTTATTCTTTTTTAACGCAATTTCTAAAACTTTTTCGTCTGAAATGTCTTCAAATATTTTTATATTATTAATCCTAAGCATAGAAACCTCCAATTCATTAGTATTATAGCACAAATTGTTTTATTATTCTATATTCATAGCAATTGTATAAAAATTATAAGAATATTAAAAAAATCTTTAGAAAATCTTAAAATTTTCAATATATATTTGAATTTTAATAATAATAGTATATAATTAATCATAATAAATAATTGGGGAAAGTTATGAAAAAAGAATTAACAAAAAATAAAAAAATGCTAAACAGTTTATTTATAGTTTTTTGGGTATTTATGATAGGAAGTGTATTTGGATTTTTTGCTGAAATTATTTATTCTATTATATATACACATAGTATAAAGGTAATGCGAGGTCTTATTTATGGTCCATTTATTCAAATTTATGGAATAGGAGCAATTGCTTTTTATATACTTGTTTCAAAAGTAAAAAGTGCAAAACAAGCATTTTTTATGGGAATGATAATGGGTGGAAGCTTGGAATATTTATGTTCATTTTTTCAAGAGTTAATTTTTGGAACAATTTCATGGGATTACTCAGATCAATTTTTAAATTTAAATGGTAGAACTTGCTTATTATATTGTATATATTGGGGAATAATAGCAATTATATTTTTTAAAATTGTTAACCCATCTATAAAAGAAGTACAACATATAATAAACGATAAAAAGGTGAAAGTCGTTACAGTATTTTTAATGATATTTATGATATTTGATATTACTATATCTTGTATGGCTGGGACTAGACAGAGAGAAAGACGAAATTATTTACCTGCTGAAAGTAAAGTAGATCATTTTTTAGATAGGTATTATCCAGATGAATTGTTAGATAGAATTTATAATAATAAAAAAGATATTAATTGATTTTATATCATTTACTACAAAATAGGTTATAGTAATTTTAAGAAGTTAGCTTTAAATAAATGTTCTAATACAACCTTTATACGAATACAATTAAACAAAAGTATTCGTATGGGGGTTAGCTCTATGAAAAATATATCAATAGATGAACGTGCAATAGAACTTGCACATTATATAATAGATTCAAAAGATACAGTTAGAGGTGCAGCTAAAAAATTCGGAATAAGTAAAAGTACAGTACACAAAGATGTATCTGAAAGATTAAAAAAGATAAATCCGATTTTAGCAAGAAAAGTAAGAGAGATACTAGACGAAAATAAAGCAGAAAGACACATTAGAGGAGGAATGGCAACAAAAATGAAATATAGCCAGTTAAAAAAATAAATATGTAAAAAGTATACTAAAAAATTATAGTAAATAGAATATTATAACAAATGTGTGTTTCTCAGAACTATAACAATAAAAAATTATGAATAAAAAATAAGGAAAATTTAAAATTTTTCTTATTTTTTATTTATAATTACATATTTTGATATTTTTGTTTTGCAGTATCAATTTTAGTTTGTTCGACTGTTTCTGTTTTATACCAACCTTTTTCAGCCATTAAATTATATAATTTGTTTTGAATATCTAAAGACTCATTTAATGCATCTTTAAATGCAGAATGAACTTCAGCAGTTGATGACTCAATTGTTCCATGAAGATATAAATCACAAACACCTTTAATTATTAATAATTCTTTTTCCATTAAATCTTTATCTTCCATAAGAACCTCCTTATAATAAATTTAAAAATTTGTTAAATAATTCAGTATGTTTTTGTTCTAACTCTCCTACATAAGTAGAAAGAGTAATATCTGTTAATGCTTCAGAAGTTTTTTTACTACATGATTTCATAAAATTTTCATGTCCTAAAGCATCCTCAACATATAAAAGTTCTTTACTTGTCATAATAATCACCACCTGAAATTATTATTTACTAAATATATACTAAATTTGAAAAATTAATAATTATTACTGTTATCACAAATTGTCGAATTTTAGAATACTATATAAAGAGCCAAATGGTGAGGTGATAAGATGAATAATATAAAAAAAGGTGATATCGTAGGAAGAAAGTCATATGGAAAAGATGTTGTTTTTTGTGTGAAAAATATCATAGATACTCCAAAAGGAAAAATAGCAATATTACGAGGAATAACAAGAAGAGTAGAAGCGGATAGCAAATTAGAAGATTTAGAATTACTTCAGACAGAAGAAATCAAAAGAAGTATAAACGAATTAGACAAAAAACTAGAGGCTAGGATTAATCAAGCAAGAAATGAAAAAGAAAATGAAAATTATAAAATTGGTGTATTAACTCAAAATAAAAGAATGCAAGAAAAAATAATTACTGGTAAGATATTACATTTAGATGGAGATAGGAAATATAGCGAAAAATCTTATATATATTATAAAAAAATAGGTTTAAATGCTATTGTAAAAAACATACCAGAATATAAACAACCACGAGTAGTATATAACTTATTAGAAGCATATAGACCAGATATATTAGTAATAACTGGGCACGACCGGTATGATAAAAAGAGGAACAAGATATAATGATATTTATAATTACAGAAATTCAAGATATTTTATTAATACAGTAAAAGAAGCTAGAAGATATGATAAAGAAAATAATGCAAATTTAGTAATATTTGCTGGAGCATGTCAAAGTTATTTTGAAGCAATCATTTCTGCTGGTGCTAATTTTGCATCATCACCAGCAAGAATTTTAATTGATTTTTTAGACCCTTTAATTGTAGCTGAAAAAATTGCTTGCACTGAAAAATATAAATATATAACAATTGATGATATAGCAAGAGAACTTAGAGATGGCACAAAAGGAGTAAGTGGAGTAGGAGCAAATGGAAAAATGAAAAAAGAATAGTATAGTTACATTTCATAGCTTATTTATCATTGCTAAAGAGTTATAATATATTATTTTTTATACATTCCCAACTACTAACAGTTTGTAGATAAACTTCTGCGGTGCAGTTACTCCTCGAACTTTATTAACAAACTGTAACTTGTTGGTCCCCACATTCATTTCTAAAAAATAATATGTTATATCTATTTAGCTATTTTTAAAATGTGACTGTGAATTGTAATATAAAATATAATATAATTTTTAAAAAGATAGTCAAAATTGATTACTGTAATACAAATGAAATATAACTGTAATATAATTGTAAAATAACAAGAAAAAAGTGCTAAATCCTTTGAAATAACTGAAGTACAGAAATTCGAGTTTATTATATATTTTTTGACTTTTTATATCAAAAATGCTATAATCAAGCCATCTTAAAGGAGTGGTGATAGCATGATTTGTAGAACAGATATATCAAATCTAAAAACAGACATCTTAGAGAAAGTGGGTCAAAAGATAATTGTCAAAGGTTCTTTAGGTAGAAGTAAAGTCTTTGAAAAAGAAGCTACGATAGAAAAAGCATATCCAAATATTTTTGTTGTAAAATATGAGGAGAATGATAGAAATGTAACATATAGTTATACAGATGTTTTAACAAGAACAGTTGAAGTTGAGGTTTTTGATGGGGATTCTTATAGTCCACTAATTCCACCACCAGTTGAAATAAAGAAAAGAAAAGCATCATTATAATTTAAAAACACCGCAATACCAAGTCTGGTAAAGTGGTGTTTTTGTTTTGCAAGTTGTGGTGTCGGAGTCGGTATTAAGCTGACAATTTCATCAGCAGTTCCCAAAGAAAGCCTGCTAACCTATTTATACAAAAAAGATAAAAATCTATTAAATTGTATAATGATGGCAGTTTGTACCGAAGATCTGGTATAAAATATCCAGCCGCATATAGGAATATGGACCACATCAGAGCTGATCCAATAAGCTTTCCTATAGATTTGGAAAACTCGACAAAAGCATCGATACACACATCTACAGTATCTTTCCATGTCCAATCTTCCTGTTCATCAGTTTCTTTAGATTGATATGCTGAAGGTAGCTCTTTTGTAACCATTTCAGGTTCATTTACAGGGCTTCCTGCTGTTGCTGTTAACAAGTTCCGAATTTTGTTGAATAATTTTCTCATAATGATATCCTCCTTCATTTAGGTGCATTGCACCTAGTTTGTATTATTTCAAAAACTCTTAATAAATTATACTACAATTTACATAAAATAGCAAATTGCAAGAGCTGAATTTCAAAATTTTATAAATATTAATAACTTCCTGGAAGCAAATAAAATATTTAACCTCCATTTTGTAATAAAATGAGCAAAGAGCTCATAAAAATGTATAAAGAAAAATAAAGGAGGTCAAAACAATGGTTGTAGACACAGTAAAAGAGAATTTATGTGTAAATAAATTAATAGCAACAAAAAAAGAAATATTATTAGTAGAAGGAGACATGATTGTTCCAGATTCTAAACCAGATATTTTAAATACAATTTGTACAAGTGGGGTAGTTTGTGTATATAAAAAAGAAGTATCAGACGAAAAAATCAGAATAGATGGAAACATAAATACATACATAATATATTTAGCAGATGACAGTGAGGATAAAGTAAGAGGAATTAACACAAGCTTAGACTTCTCAGAAACAATACAAGTACCAAATTGTAAAGAAGGAATGAATTGTAAATTAGATGTAAAATTAAAATCAATCGAATCAAAGGTAATAAACGGAAGAAAAGTAGGAATAAAAGCAACATTAGAAGCAAATATAAAAATTTATTCTAATGAAGATATAGAAATAGTAAATATGATACAAAATGCAGATGGAATTCAAATGTTAAAACAAGATTTAAAAGTAAATTCTTTAGTAGGAATGGGAGAAAACAAAATTTATGCAAAAGATACAATTTCTATTGATAATGTAGATAATTTAGCAGAAATTTTAAAAAGTAATGTGTGCATTTGTGATAAAGATGTTAAAGTAAGTTATAATAAAATACTAACAAAAGCTGAAGCAGAAGTAAAAATAATGTATTTAACAGAAGACAACAGAATTAATTGTGTAACTGCAAGAATTCCTGTTGTAGGATTTATAGATATACCAAATGTAACAGAAGAAAACATCTGTGATGTACAATATGAAATTAAGAACATTTTAATTAAGCCAAATACAGCAGAAGAACATTCTATTTATGTAGAAATAGAAATAGGAGTAACAGCAACTGTATATGAAGAAAAACAAATAAACTTAATACAAGACTTATATAGCCCATGTGAAAATTTAGAATTTAACAAAAAGAAAGTTACTACAATCACAGACAAGAAATGCAATAAAGAAGTAAAACAAATAAGAGAAAAAGTTACATTAGAAGGAATGGAAAATAAAAGTATTATTGATGTAGATATTACACCTGTGATAGAAAAAGAAAACAAATTAAATTCAAGAATAATTTACGAAGGTCAAATAGAATTAAGATTTATTGTATCAAACAATGAATTACAAGTAGAAACAAAACAAGCAGAAATACCTTTTGAATACACAATAGAAAACATAGAATCAGGAGAAAATATGAGCACAAATATGGAAATAGAAGTTACAAATCAAGACTTTATTGTTCAAGAAGGAGGAGTAGTATCAAGCAATATAGATATGAATATGAATATGGACTCTTATCGTGATACTAATTTAAATATAATGGATGAAATCCAAACAAATGGAGAAAGAGAGGAAGAAGATTATAGTATTATAATGTATATAGTTAAAAAAGATGATACCTTATGGAAAATAGCAAAAGAACTAGGAAGTACAATAGATGATATTGTAAGAGCAAATGGAATCGAAGATGCAGATAAAATATATCCAGGGCAAAAATTATATATACCAAAATATAGAAGACCAGTAGTAAATACAGAAGAAGCTTCAATGATGAATTATGCATAAGATTTACTCAAGACCGAGAATAAAGATTCCAAAAATAATCATAAATACAGGAGAAAAGTTCAAAAGAGAAAAAAACAGAAAAATTGGAAAAATAGTAATAATTCTTATAATTGCATTTAGTACAGTGAAACTAGTACTAGATGCAGTACTTCCAATTTTTGATACTCTATGCGAAGACAAAGCAAAATCAATTGCAACAATAATATCAAATGAAGAAGCAACAAAAGTAATGAAAGAACATACTTATGATGAATTATTTACAATAGAAAAAGACACAGGAGGAAACATAACAATAATAAAATCAAATGTAATACCAATAAATGAAATAATATCAGATGTAGCAGTAAAAATTCAAAATCAAATAGATGCAACAGGAAGAGAAGACATAGAAATAGCAGCAGGAAGTTTCACAGGATTCAAACTATTAGCAGGAAGAGGACCAGGCATAAAAATCAAAATAAGCTCTATAGGAAATGTAGAAACAGACTTAAAAAGTGAATTCACATCACAAGGAATTAACCAAACACTACATAGAGTATATTTACAAGTGAAATGCAAAGTTAATATATTAACACCATTTGACAATATAGAAAGAGAAATTACAAATCAAGTATTATTAGTAGAAAATGTTATAGTAGGCAATATACCTAACACATATTACAATTTAGAAGGAATAAATGGTGTAAGTGATAGTTTAGAAGTTATTGAGTAAAATGTGACAAAAGGGGCGCCCCTTTTTGTCACACTTTTGAGACACTTGGGACGGTCCAAAAGTGTCTCATATTTTTGTCGTTTTTTGTAATGTATTTGTATGTCAATCGCTTGAAATTTAATTATGATAGTTTAAATATATATTTTTAATAGCGCGAAGAGGATAGTATTTATATATTTTGTAGTGAGCTTGTGGGGACCGTTCAAAAATTCTCAAAATTTATGAAATAAATTTTGTTAGAATTTTTAGAATGGGGATAACGTAAAAATATATAAATACTATCCTCTGGGAGCGAGTAGTTTTAAATTTATAAACTATCATAATTAAATTTCAAGCGATTGACATAATGCATTTGTTAATTTAAAAAATATGTATTATAATTTTAACTATATAAATGAGATGAAAATAAAAAATACTAAAATATGTATAACTAAATAGCGAAAAGGAGAAAAAATGTATTACATATATATGTTAAGATGTGAAGATAATTCAATATATACAGGAATAACAACAGATTTAGAGCGCAGGATGACTGAACATTTTGAAAAAAATGAGAGATGTGCAAAATATACAAATAGCCATACACCTAAAAAATTAGAAAAAGTATGGAAAACTACAACAAAATCACTTGCCTCAAAGCTAGAATATCATATTAAGAAATTAACAAAAATGAATAAAGAGAATTTAATTAATGGGACTTCACAGTTAAAAGATGTTTTATCAGATAAAATTGATTGTGAATTATATGAGAATTATTGCGAAAATTGTTGAATAATTATATATTATTTAATATAATTGTAAATAATACATAATATGCATAATGATAAAGAAATGAGAATATTAGAGGAGGAATTATGAAAAAAAGTCCCGAATTAAACGAGTTAAATTCTAGGATATTAGAAATAATTAATGAATGCAAGTCTGATGAAGGAACTAAAAAGCTACAAATAATATATGATACGTTAAATGAAAATAATGCATTACAAGTAGTTGGTGTAAAACAAAAGATTCTATACTTTTTACGTAATTTATCTCCTAGTTATAGAAATGAAATCTTGCAAAAAAAGATAGCAGAAGCAAGAAACGATACTTTAAATATAATTAAAGAATATATTTTTACAGAAGATATAATGAAAAAAAGTGCTGGTATGATAAAAGATGTTCCATCTGATTTAGCACTTTCTATTCATCGTTTAATAGATGTAAGCTTAGGCGTAGAATTTAGTGAAAATACAGTAAAGAGATATCCAATTGAATTAACTGACGATTTAAAAAAAACAAGCATATTATAAAGCAATACTAGAAATGTCAAAAAGTTATTTAAATAGTCATTTATCATTACAAAAAGTTATAGATATAGCTAAAGAACAATATAAACAAAGAGTAGAAAAAATTGAAGATAAAAGTAGAAATTTTGAAATAGAGCCATATTATGGTACAAAAGAATTTATGCAAAGTAGAATAACTTATATTAAAGATTGTATGGAAAAAATGTTACTTTCTAAAAAATTTGAGGGAAGAGAAGATATACAAACTTATATAGAGAGGATTAATAAAATTATATATGTATATGAAAATATGTCTTTAAATATTAATTCAGTAGATAAACAAAAGAGTAGATATAGTAATTTAGAAACTTTATATAAAGAAACATTAGAAATGGAAGAAGCGTTATTCCCAGAAGTTGCACAAGTTTGGGAAGAAAAGTTATCTTCAGTTGAAGAATACTCAAAAGATGGTAACTTTGCATTTTTAGCTTATCAAATGACAGAAGGAGTTACTTATCCAAAAGGCAAAGCTAAAATATCTACAAAATATATTACACAAAATACTCTTGCTTTAGATGGAGATTATGGATTAATTTATTTGCCAAATTCAAATAATTTACTTACTATGTGCTCAGGTGATGCAGAAAATTGGGTGATAACAAAGGAAGATTTTATAAATAGCCGGATTTTCAAAGCAATATCAGTATACAGAGCTAATTAGTAATAATGGAGATAGAATATTTTTTGTACCTCCAGATGTACCATCAAAATTAGTATTACCAGATAATATGGAAAAAGAGACAATTGAAAGAAATAAAGAAGAAAATGGCGAAATTCTAAATTATGATAGATCAGTTTTAGGTAACAAAGTAATACTTACAAATGAAAATGGAGAATTGTATCCTAGTGCAGTATTTGTGAAGACATTAGGAAATAACAAAAATATGGAGATAGCACAAAAAGCTGAAGTATTAAGTAAACAATTGGGAATTCCTTGTATAGAAATTGATAAATGTTTGTGTAGAGAAAGGTTAGGTTTAGATCCATTAACAGAAAAAGAAGAAAAAGACCTAAAAGCTGATAAAAGTTTGTAGATTAAAATTGAAAGAAACAGCAAAACTCGGAATTTAAATATTCCGAGTTTTGTACATTCTATCTTTTTGAGAATTGTGGTGCTTTTCTAGCTTTTTTAAGACCGTATTTTTTTCTTTCTTTCATACGAGGATCTCTTGTCAAGAATCCACTTGATTTTAAAGCTGGTCTATATTCGCTATTTGCTTCATTTAATGCCCTTGCAATACCATGTCTAATTGCTCCAGCTTGACCTGTAAATCCTCCACCCTTAACTGTTGTAATAACATCATATTTTGTTGTTGTATTTGTAACAGCAAGAGGTTGTCTAACGATAACTTTTAGAGTTTCCATTCCGAAAAATTCATCAATATCTTTTCCATTGATTGTAACTTTTCCAGAACCTTCTACTAATCTAACTCTAGCAATTGCGTTTTTTCTTCTACCTGTACCATAGAAAACTATATTTTCTTTTTTAGCCATATTATTTTACCTCCCATACTTCTGGTTTTTGTGCTTGATTTTCGTGTTCACTACCTGCATATACTCTTAATTTTGTAAGCATTTGTCTTCCTAATGAATTATGAGGTAACATTCCTTTAATAGCTAATGTCATAGCTTTTTCTGGATTTTTTTCAAGCATTACTTTTGCAGGAACTTCTTTCATTCCTCCAATGTAACCTGAATGATGTCTGTATACTTTTTGATTTAGTTTGTTTCCTGTTAAAATTACATCTTTACAATTTAATATAATTACGTGATCACCTGTATCGATATTAGGTGTATAAGTTGGTTTGTGTTTTCCTCTTAATAATTTAGCAGCTTCTGTAGCAACTCTACCAAGTGGCTTATTTGCTGCATCAATTATATACCATTTACTTTCAATTTCGCCTTGTTTGGCACTATATGTAGTATTATTCATGGTAATAATTACCCTCCTATTTCTTTTTTTTATTTTTTTAGTATTCTATAAAATATGAAATTTTTATAGAATAACCTTAATATGTATTTCTACATATATTTATATATATGATATTCAAATTTAAAACCACCGGGGAGAAGTTTTAGATTTAAATCATATTTTTAACATAATTGCTAAATTATTTTATTACAAAAAAGTGGTGTTGTCAATATGTTACAGGATATTTTTACAAAAACTTGACAAATTTTCCATTTACGGATATAATAGTAATGTTAGTT
>CANPDB010000031.1 GCA_947572725.1 uncultured Clostridium sp.
TAATCTTACAATAGACGTTAGTTTTACAAACTATATTTTACTTTTACAATTCACCTGAATCTATAAAAAGTGAAACACGGTATAGGCTTTACATAGCTACACCGCATTTCTTTTCACTTTAGAGATCTTAGCTTACAGATCACAGACATCTACTAAGTAATATGCATCTGTAGTTTCCATATAATATTTTCCTGATAATAATTCAGTTATATTTCTAACTACAGTTGTATTTACATTTTTAGTATGTCCATTTGCAAATGTCTCCTTTCCGCTACAAGTCTTTCCTTCACAAGGTTTCTCAAATGTCATAAGAAACCTTGTCCCATTTTCTACTGCTTTCATTTTTTATACCTCCTTTTTTATATAATAAAATGTCTCAGGTCCTTATGTAAAAAGGACATATTATTCCGTCGCTCTTGGCAACATCTAAATATATTATAACATATTTAACAATAATTTACAATTATGTTTACTAAATTAAATATTTAGTAAAACTGCCTCACATTTTTTGTATTCTGGATTATACTTCTCTAACATATCAAAAAACCTTTTAGAATGTGTTTTATACTTTAAATGACAATATTGATGTAAAACTACATAGTCAATTATCTTTCTATTATATTTTATAATTTCTGGATTAATTGTAATTTTGCTTTCTTCACATTTTCCTAAAGTTTTCATTCTTTTTATTTCATATTCTTCTGGTGCAAATCCCAATTTTATTCTATATTTTTCCATTGCTCTCTCAATTTCTACTTTTGCTATTTGTTCGTACATTTTTTCTATTGCTAAATCTAATATTTCATTATTATTTATTTTTTTATATCTGTTTGGTAGTGATATTTTTATTGTTTTTCCTTCTATATCTAGTTCTGTTATTTTAGTATTTTTGTATATAATTTTTACTTTATAGTCTATTCCTAATACTGGTACTGGATGTCTTTCTATAGTTTTATTTGCTACTATTATAGCCTTTTTTCTGTTTTTTACTAGGTTCATTTATATCACTCCTTGTTGAATTTTTGTTTTACGAATTACTGTTCGTTTGTTCTGTGATTATTTTATATATTTTTTTTATTTTTGTCAATAGTTTTTTGCAATTTTTCTAAAATTTTTGTTCGCATGTCTTATTATTGTAGAACACCTTTGGTTTTGGCATTTTTTCATTTTTTTTAATTGCAATTTTAATAACTTATAAAAGTGTGACAAAAAGGGTCACCCCTTTTGTCACACTTTATAACATTTTATTTTACTTCTTTTGATTGTTTTAGCATTATGTCTCCAAATACTGCATATCCTTCTGTTGGGTTGTTTACTAATACATGCGTTACTGCTCCACAAAATTTTCCGTTTTGTATTACTGGCGAGCCTGACATTCCTTGTATTATTCCTCCTGTTTTTTCTAGTAGTTTTTGATCTGTTATTTTTATTTGCATGCTTTTATTATCATAGTTATTTTCTTTGTATATTTTTTCTATTTCTATTTCATATTCTTGTGGTTTCTGATTGTCTAAGCTACATAGGATTGTTGCTTTTCCTGTTTGTATTTCTTCTCTTAGTGCTACATCCATTTCTTTTGTTGTGTCTAAGTTTAGGCTTGATACATTGTCTACTTTGCCATATATTCCAAATTTGCTGTTTTTGTATATCTTTCCAATATTTGCTTGATTTTCTACTGTTCCTTGTATTTTGCCAGGATTTCCACTTTCTCCTTTTGTTATGTTTAATATTCTTGTTGTTACAAATTCTCCTGATGCTATATTTATTAATTCGTTTGTATCTATGTCTGTTATTCCATGTCCTAATGCTCCAAATGTTTTGCTTGATGGTTCATAAAAGCTTACTGTTCCTACTCCTGCTGCACTGTCTCTTACCCATAGTCCTAGTTTGTATTGGCTGTTGCTTGTTTTTACTGGTGATATGCTACATTCTTTTGTTTCTTCGTCATGAATGTATTGTATGTTAATTTTTTTTCCTTGTGAGCTGTTTACTGTTTCTATTAAGTCTTCTGTTGAACTGATTTGTTTTTGATTTATTTTTGTGATTGTGTCTCCTTCTTTTATTCCTGTGTTTTCATATGGTTTGTACTTTTTATTGTCTTCTCCTTCTATTTCTGACATTCCCACTACTAGTACACCATTTGTATATAATTTAACTCCTGCTATATTTCCGAACTGGTATTACTGTTGTTCTTGGTAATACATCTACATTTACTTTTTTTAAGTTTATGCTATCAAATAAACTTACTTCTAAAGTTGCTTTTCCACTTGTTTTACTAATTGCTTGACTATTGTTTGATGCGGTTTCTATTGTGTCTTCATCTCTTGTTTTTATATTTAGCCCTAATAATGTTCTTATTGAAATGCTTTCTCCTTCAAATATAACTAGTTCATCTGGTAAGTTCGTTATTGCTAAAATGTATGAATATAAAATTATTAGTAAGAATACTATTAATAGTTTTTTTATTATTTTTCTTGATTTTCTTTTCATTTTTAATCTCTTTCCTTTTTGTTTTTTACTATTATTAGTATTTACTTTTTTCATTTTGCTATACAAATTTGTTTTATTTTTAATTTTGAATTTCTTATAAAATTAAAAATAATAAGATTCATAAAATTTTATGAATCAATTACACTATAACAACTTTAGCACAATTAAAATTTTTTGACCTTTAGTTACTTTTTTTATTTCATATCCATTTTTTGTTCGAGAAAATTGCCAAAATTCTCCGTCCCAAATGGCAAAAAGGTTGCCAAAAAGACACGTCCCTTTTGGCAACCTTTTTACAATACTTATTATGGTGTCACATTTCATAAGCATCTTTCATTGACTGGCTATCTATGTCATTGTTTGTTCTATACATACTATATCGTTCTCTTCCTAATGCTGTATAGTATGCTTGTTTTACTTTTTGCGATTTTATTTTATCAACGTATTTATAAATATTTTCTATTTCTTGTTCATTTACTGCTGTTTGATTTACAATGCTTGTGTAACTTCCTAATTGCTTTTTAGGGTAGAAATATAAATTGTTTCCGCTATTATTAACAAAAGTTCTTCTTTTAAAATCTGTATTTAAAACTCCTATATAATTCTTACTACTATCACTATCTATTGTAACTTTATTTAATTCATTATCAGTTATTCTATAATAATTACCATTATCATTGTCATCTGCAATGTAAATGGATTCTTCATTTACTACTTCTTGAGTTTCTGTGTTTGTAATAATAGAATATCCATTATACATTTTTCCTCCAATGCTTAGTCCTTGTAAAAAGCTAATTATTGATACATTGTTTATAATTTTAGTCCATTCATCTTCTTTTAATTTTGGCATTTGGAAATTTACGTTTTGTGATGCTGCACCTTCTGAATAATTATTATAATTTGCTATTGCTATTGATAAATTTTTCTCTATTACGTATCTTATTACTGCTATTCTATGTTGGTTAAAATCTGAATCTGAGTCTTCAATTGATTTTTTGTTTGAATCACTATATGCATTATTTCCTCCAAAATTAAATATCTTATCATTACCAAACTCTTGTATTTGATTTCCTTGTTCATTAATTGCATCGCTAGCCTTTAATTCTCCTAAGTTGTTTTTTACCCAGTCTGAAAAAGTAGATGCATCTCTATAATATTGTGCGGCAGCTTCATTACTTTCTTTATATTTATTAACTCCTTGAGTAAATTTTTCTCCATTTAAATATGAGTACCATTCTCCTATGATACTATCTTTATAATATTTTTGACCATTAATTTTTACGTATGTTTTTTTATTACTATCTGGTTCTGCATATTCCTCCAACTTTTCTGCATTACTTATATCAATTCCACGATATTTAACGCGACTATTATTAATATTATCTAGTAAATATCCATACTTATAGACGTATTCCTTATTTCCTGTAGAATCAGTAACCATACCTTGTACTGTTATATAATTGTCTAATGAATATGTAATAACAACATCAATGTCACTATCTTTTTTATATCTACAACTATAATGTATATATGGTTTTAATCCATATATTTTTTCTCCATTTCTATAAGTCGAAATTACTTCTCCTGTTTCAGGATCTATATTTTGTTCTTTATCAGTTAAAGTATTTGTATATGGCGAATAAATATAATATCCGTCATACATTGTATATACTAATGCTGGTACATAATGTTTTAGTGCGTCTTGATTATATCCTGCCATATTAAAGTTAGTTGATATAGAATTAAAAAATGTGTTAACTGATGCTTCTATATCTTGCAACTTTGAGTTTGCTAAGTCTGATGCTGTATTATTTATTGTGTTTAATTGGAATGCTTTTAAAGCATCATATGTAGCATTATCTAGCTTGGTATCATATGATATTTGCAAATCCAAAGTTTTCATTTGACTATGTGTATATGAAGTTAGTACCATAGAAATTGGTAATATTATAACTATAAATATTACAGCTAAATTTTGTATTTTCATTTCTAGCCCATCCTTTGTTATTAAATAAGCTTGTAATAAATATTACAAGCCATTATATATTTAATCCAATAAACCAATATTACTGAGCATATCCTGTAGTACTTACAACACCAGCATGCTCTGCTGCTATTGTATATGTATCATTTCCTGTTACTGTATAAAAGAAATTCTTTAATTGTTGTGCCATTGTTGAATTTGTATTTTTTACGCTAACAGAAAATATATCGCCTTCTTTTAATGCTTTAGTTCCACCATTATTATTAAGATCATCTAATATTTTTGATGTATATGTAGAGTAATAAACATTTTCTCCTATTCTTTCTGATACTGCTTGAGTTGTTTTCTTACCAGGATTTTCATCTAATGTTTTTATTTCCATTTCAACATCATATGCATTTCCTGTTGAAGAAATATTCTCTACGAATTTACCATACTTATCTAATGTCAATTTACCAGTAGTTCTAACATTGTCGACAAATTCAGTTGTTGCTGTTTTTACTGTTAATTGTGAAACATCATCTGTTCTATCAGCCATTGTCATTAGTGGAAATACAAACATTAGAACTGCTGCTAATGCTATTGCTATTACTGTTATTAATGTATCACCCATCTTTTCCTCCTTTTAAACACATCGTGTTTTATGTTTTTTCTATATCTCACTATATGTTATTACTCTTTTTTTAGTTTTATTTGCATCTGGAGTTCCGCTATTTTCTGTCGTATCTGACTTATCTACCTCTTCTTGGTAATATACTCCCAAAGATTCTATATATTGATTATTTTTTATTTTTTCATAAAGTCCCTCGTCATTTAATTCTATACCCAAAACTTTAAATTCATATTTTATTTTATCCCATGATTTATTATCGTTCAGTTCTTTATAATAATCTGTTTTTAAACAATCTTTTCCATATAAAATTGCATTAATAAATATTCTTTTTTGCTTTTCTCCACCTGCTATAGATTCATATTGCAAATCAATATAATTTCTCTCTTCAAAAGAACCAGTCTTTTCATTTCTCTTTTGATATAATGATATTGTAGCCCCTGAATCTTTTATATTAAATACTATTTTATAATTTTCTTTATATGCTTTATAAATACTTGGTATAATTGATTCTATTCCTACTGCTCTTTCTGTTATTAAATTTCCAGATGAATTTATAATTTTTTCCTCTTCTATATATGTTTCTTCATATTCTCTATCATTATATCGCAGAATTATATCTGAAGCTTGTCTTGCTTCACTAAAGGCACTGATAGTTATGGACAATGCCAATACAAATATTAATACGGCTGCTGCCATTTTTAATGCATCTGCTGCATTCTCCATAGTATCACCTCTTTTATATAGTATTTATTTCTATTTATATAAAGCTAAGACTATCAATTTTCTTCAATTGTTATTGAAGTTACTAAACCTTTACTATCTTCTGTAGTTCCATATGTACACATTACTTTATAAGTGTGTCCTGCATCTGCTCGTTTTTCTGGTAACTCTGTATCATTTTTATCTAATGTAATAGCCCCACTAACTGATACTTTTCTAGATTCATCATCAGCTGACATATTGTTAGCTACTACTGACTGTATTAATGAATTTACAGTAGCTCCTCTAACTCTGTCTCCTTCATATTGTGTGAATTTTTCATTAAATAATTGTATTTCCATTTCATTTGTTTTACCAATCACATTATCATCTGTAATTATTTCCATTGGTTGAGCATAATTCATAATTCCTAATGTTGCTATAATTAGTATTAGAATGTTTTTCATATTATTTCTTCTTTCTATTTATGATATATCCATTTCTTAGTAATTTAATTATATTTCTGTAATAGTAATACTATTTACAAGTCCTTTATTTTTTCCTGCAGCTGTTTGATAATTACATACCACACTATAAGTACGTCCTGTCTTTGCTTTGTTCGTTACAGTAGTTTCACCAGCGTTTACAGTTATCGCAGGGTTAGCATTCACACTTGTAATTGCTACTCCTCTAGAATCATCATCTAATGCCCCATTATGTGCTATAACTGTTTGTATTAATGAATTTACAGTTGCTCCTCTAACTCTATCTCCCTCATATTGTGTGAATTTTTCATTAAATTGTTTTATTTCTAACTCACTCATTGCACTGTCATTAATAACTCCTCTTGCCTGACCATAAATCATAATTCCTAATGATATAATTAATATCGCTAATAATATTGCACCTGCTATAATTAGTGCTTTTGACGCATTCTCCATAATTTCTTCCTCCTTAAATTTTAACTTTTGTTTATATTTATTTATTATCTACTAATTTATATTAGTAAATTTAATAACTTAATTTATTGTGTTATTTGTTCAAATAACATATATTTTACTTTGTTTGTTTTCTTATGGTATTCTATTTGTGTACATTTAAATTGTATTGTTCCATAATATTGTACAAACTTGTCCATTCCTCCATTGAAGAATGTTTCCATTGTATATATTTCATCAACATCTAGCATTTTTATATCTATATTTATTGAATTATTATCATTATTTATATATTTTCCTTTTTCGTCTTTTTGAACATCATTATCTTGATTATTATCAACAGCTTTATTTATTATTGTAGTTAAGTCTGTTCCCATTATTTCGTGATTGTAATAACTTTCAAATTCCATATTCGCTTTTTTTGATTGATAATAGTTTGCCTTTGAGTTTAAATACATATATGAAATTCCTACAACAATAACTATTATAATTAGAAAAAATAATGCTATTTTTTTCATTTTTCTATCCTTTTTTATTATATCATTTTAATTTTTTATTTACAATATTTTTAAATTACAATTTAATTACATTTTTGTTGTAAATTTAATAATTTTTATTTTAAAGTATTATATGATTAATACATATTTATATATATACTTATTTATGTTTTGAGTCTAAATTCCACTTTATATACTCTTTGCGTTGTAGAACTTATAGATACTGTACATTCGTATAATGGCAATTTTTCTTCTCCTGCCATAGGTCTTATTTTATTTAATTCTTCATTAATTAAATTTTGATATGCATCATTTACATTATTTGATTCTGTGTCTTTTCCGAATCCATAATTAGTATTTTTTCCTTGTATAAAAACGCTAACATAATAATCTGATTGATTTGTTGGCAATGAATTAGCAGATATACCCATTTTATCTGGTAAATCATAATATTTATTATTTTCAGTTGCTAAGCTTGCAACTGTAATAAAATCATATATTGTCAATCCATTTTTATTTTTTTCTTCATATGAAGTAAATTGACTATTAAATTCATTTAACCTATCAGTAGCTTGTTGTTTATGTAATTCAGCAGATGTTGCACCAAAGGTTGCAAATAAGTATACTGCTAATGTTAAAATTAGCACTCCTATTAATACCCCTGCTGCCATCAACAATGCTTTTGATGCATTTTCCATATTTTTTACTCCTGTTTATTATTATTCAAATTTGCCATTAAATTCAAATGTCATACTTGTAATTCTACCTGTATTTCGATTGTAAACTACTTCTTCACTTTTACAATCAAAATATGCTCTTTTAAATTGTATGTATTCATAATAAAATTCAACGTCTTCAAAAATGTCATCTTTTTTACGCATAATGTTATTTTCTGTAGCTTTTCCTCCAGTTACAGTTAAATTTACATTATTATTATATAAATCTCTTGCTTTTAGTATTGCTTTTTCATCTGAAGAAGATTTTATATCTAAATTTGAAATTCCTGAAGCCAAATTTTGAATTCCGCTTTTTCCTTTAAATTTACTAGTTGGTTTATCTTCTTCCAACTCAGAAATTTCCGCATTTATACTATCTCTAAATGTATTGCTCGTTTGTTTATTAATCTCAAAAGTATATTTACTTCCTCCTAATATTTTTTTAAATAGTTGCGATTCTTTATTATTATAAGTAAGTTTTTTTAAATTATTGTTATCTTTAAAAGATACTATTATAGTCATCGGTTGAAATTGTGAATCCACACCTTCATCTTCATTGTTAACTCCAACTTCTGATTTTCTTCTATTATAATCTGCAACTCTATTTAGCAAAGAATATAGGTCACTACCTCTAACATTGTCTCTATTATAAGTTTCATACTGATTATTAAATTTTACAATTTGAGCTTCTTTTGTATCTTTATCCTGTATATTTTGATAATTAGATAAACTATTAAACATTAGCAACACAGCCCCAATAATCATTAATGCAATTAATATACTGCCAGCAATAATTAAAGCTTTTGATGCATTTTCCATTGTCATTTCCTCCTTTGTATTATTCCATAGTTGATAGTGATTTAAATGTACTTGACATACTTGTTAATCCTATAAATACCAATGGAATAATCAAATATCCAACAAACATACATACCATTGGAGCAAATCCTATAAATTTACCAATCATTCCTTTTCTTTTGATTAATCGCTCATTTGATTCTTTTCTTTTTTCTTGGTAATAATCTCTTTCTGAGTCTAATTCATCAAATGCATCTTTAATTGGAATTTTTTCTACTGCTGCTTGCAGGCTTTCTATAATTCTAACTAATTGTGGATAAGATACCTCTTCTTTCATTTCTTCTAATGCTTCCCATGCTCCTGCTTCATAATTGTTTAAGCATTTAGAAATTGGAGATTTAAATATATTTGAGTATCTTTCTAGCCATTCTAGTATAATTTCTACATTTACTCTTTCAATTCTCATTAACATTAAGATAATTGTTTGGAATTGCATTACTTCGTCTTCCATCTCTAGTTGTCGCATTTTTACCTGGAACATTAATATCCACCTTGGTGCCATATATGCAATTATCATAAATGCAAATGCTAGTAAAACTTCAAACCACTGCATATATTCACTATTGACAATTTTTAGCTTTCCTTCAATTCTTTCAGCTGCTTCTTTTATATCTTTTTCAGTTGCTCCCTCATAGAATTTGGATTTTTCTACTGCTCTTTTTATATCATCTACTGTAGTTTTAGTTTTTCCTTTAAATTGTTTTAAAAATACATTGTCTTGTTCAGTTATTTCCATTGCTTTCTTTTGATCTTTTTCAGACAATCCGTCCGTATTAAGTCATAGTTTGTTGTCGGCTCTGTATAGACATAGTTTATTGCTATTTTATGTAATTGTGAAAATATAAATATTGATGCAACAAATGTTATTATAGCAATACAAATTCTGTTAATATATAACCACTCTATTTTTAGTGGAGAAGCTGAGTCTTTTAGCATTTGAGCTGTTTTTCTAAATTCTTTTGTTCCTTGTTTTGGAATAAATAAATTTACAATCTTTCTAATTGGTGCTTTATCATATAATTTCTTTTGCCATGGATTTTCTGTATTTTTTGTATTTATAGATGTTGAACCATTGTCTTTTAACTTTCTTATTAATACATAAGATACAAATGTTAATATCATAATTAATATTTGTACAATCATACCAGATTTTCCGTTATACCAGTTTGCTGTAAATGAGAAATTAGATACTGCCCAATTTCTTAATGGTTCTAAGAATAGTATTGGTGCAATTGAAATTACTGATAAACTTTGGAATACATAACTTAATTTGTCTCTTTTTAATATTTCTAATTGCATTTCTTGTGTAATGTTATTAACATTTTTTAAGTATAATGATGCTCCATCTACTTTTCTATCACCAAATTCTCTTGTTAAATAAGATATTCCTGCAAATTCTTTTAAGAAACTATTTGGTGCTATATCATAATATTTTTCTAATTCTGTTTCTGGGTCATCTGAAATTAGTATTTCATATATTTTTTCTCCTTGACTAGATACATTTTTTTCGTCATCTTGTGATACTTGATAAATTGCTTCTTCTACCATATTAAATTCATGGTAAGCGTGTCTAATTTCAGAGAAAAATTCAATTTGTTCTTTTAATAAATTATTATCTATTTTATCTACTGAACCATCTATTAATGTATCTATCATAAAAATTTCAAATATTAATAATATACACATTAGTAGAAAGTTATTTTTAGCTATAAACATAGTAATAATTAGTACAGGTACTACGATTGCAAGTGTTCTTGTTAATATTCTTGCTGTGTCTTTTCTTGTTGTGTATTCATCATCAATGTTTATAATTTCTAATCGTCTTCTTAGTTTTAACACATATCTTTTCAAAAAAGGTATTTTTATGTATGCAAGGTATAATTTTTGATATAATATTTCCATTGAAAATGCATTTTCTTTTGTTCCTTGTTGTAATTTTTGAATTTGCTTATAGTCAGATTGTTTCATTTTCTTAGATAATATTATATAAAATATTACTACTAATACAAATGCTGCCATTGTTCCACCCATTACATACAGTAATAAATTATTATCCACTTGTTTTAGCACCTCCTTTTGTTTTATTAACTTTTAATTTTTTAGTTCTTTTACTTTTCCCCAATGTTCTTCAACAAATTTGTCAAATGATTCTACATCTGTTGCATCCATATTGTTTCTCATTTCTTTTATATTAACAGATGTAATTGGGTTTGTTAGTACATATTCTCCGTCTACATATTCTAATACATTACTATATCTGTATAATT
This sequence comes from uncultured Clostridium sp., assembly GCA_947572725.1. Taxonomy (GTDB): domain Bacteria; phylum Bacillota; class Clostridia; order TANB77; family CAG-508; genus CAG-269. Next base: position 11,063 of record CANPDB010000031.1, read on the forward strand.
GTCTATCTGTTATTTTTGTAAAATAATGTGTTGCATTGTCAAAGAATTTGTCAAATTTTCCTTCTAATGTTTTTTCTTTTCTATGGTCAAATGTGTATTCATTTTTTTCTTCAACTGGTATACATTCTGTAATTCTTTCTACATATCTTTTTCCTCTAAAGTCTTTTGCTAAATGTATATCAAAGTTTAATACTTGTACAACTTGTTCTTCTGCTGTTTTTTCGTTTTTAAATACTCCTGTTCTTAACATTGAGTTACGAAGTGCTGTTACTAAGTTTGGAAATGTTTTTGCGTGGTGTGTAAATAGAGTAAACTTAGATGCAACTTGGGCTGCTTGTATCATCCAAGATGCAACTGGGTCTGTTGCAACCTCTCCTATAATGTTTACAGAACCATCTGTTTTCTTTTGTACGTCCAAACCTTCTTGTCCTGAAATTGTATCTGTTTCACGGAATGTAAGTATGTTTCTTGTTGGGTAAATTCTTCTTAAGTGAAGCTCGAATGCAGTTTCCTGAACACGTATATTCATTGTTTCATATATGTTTTCTATCATTCCCATAAGCATTGTTGTTTTACCACAACCTTGCTCACCTGTTATTGATATAATTCTTGCACCTTTTACTAGGTATTTTAATAATTCTATTGATTCTTGGCTTCCTGTTTCTCCTTTAAACCATTGTTCTAGTGTTGAACGTTTAACGTCAAATTTTCTTACAAAGAATGCCCATGTTTCTGAGAAACTTGGTCTTACAACAACAACACGAGAACCATCTTTCATTTCATTAATTTTGTATCCATTTGTGTCAGATAATTGTCCTGGATTGTTGTATTTATAAATGTTTTGACATACCCTTTTTAGTTCTGCTTCTGTTCCAAATGATAGAAATGCTAATCTTATAGATTTACCTTGGAAAAATATCCAAATACTATCACATGCTCTTGGAACTTTGTGTTCTGCTATTTGGTCTAAATAGTCGCCATCTGTTTGTGCTACTTGGCTTAAGAAACTTTCTGGCAATCCAGATACACCACCTGAAACACCATCTATATTCATATCTCTTACTTCGTCAATTGTGCTGTAACCTTTATAATGTTGATAAATTCTTTGTGTTACAACATTTAGTTTGTCTTCGAATTCTAGTATTATATTTTCTCTTTCATAGATTTCTTCTATTTCTTCACTTGTAATAACATAAGAAGGTTTTGTTTCTCCTTCTACATATTTTAATTCAGCTAAATTATATTTTTTTATTAATTCTGTTAATGCTTCATAAGCAAATTCTTTTTTATATGCATATATTAAAATATCAAATTTATCTTGTGCTGTTAAAAGTGATGGTATATCAAAAGGAATTGATTTTGATATATTTGTTTCTGTTACTCCATATTCTTTTTCTAATAAATCAAAAATTAACTCTTTTACATATTTCTTGTCATTAACATCTCCATATGTACAACCTTTTAAAGCTTTTTTCAATTCGTACTTTTTTTGTTTTCTTCTTTTTAATTCTTCTTCAGATAAACCTATGTCGTACAAATTTACTTTTGTTATTTCGTTTAGTCTTTTCTTTACAAATTCAGTCATCTTTTCTAATGTATATGTTTTATCATCAACATTTACCTGTTGTTCAACTTCTGCATTTTGGTTCTTTTTGATATAGTAATAAATTATATACCCTACTGCACATATTACAAGTAGTGTAAAAATGATGTTTATCATTTAGGTTACCCTCCTTACATCCTCATTGCTAAATCTTGTAGTCTATATATGATATTTTCTGATGCTCTTCCTACTTCTGCTATAAAGAATCCATTTCTGTCTTCTTCGTCTAGCTTTTTAAGTTTTAAAAATAAGTTTGGTACTTTTGCTTCTTCGCATGCTTCAAAAAATAATGTGTTATATGGTATTGTTGAAACTTTGTTCTTTTCTCCCATATATCTTGATATATTTTTTACTGTGTATTTTGAATATTTGTCATATCTTCCTATTAAAATCAAAGTCTTTTTAGACTTTAATACAGGTACTTCTTCTCTTTTTTCTATAAAATGATTTATTATAGATAATCTTTGGCTTAAGTTTATTACTATTAAGTTTGAAATTTCTAATATGCTATTAACTAGGTTGTCTCCCATCTCTTTGTCTAAATCTACTAATACTAAATCATAGTATTGGTTAGCTGCATTTATAATATCTACATATGTTTCTTTTATTTCGTCATATTTTTCTTGGTCATCACCATCATATCCTTTTAATATTTCAAGTCTATCTGTAAAAATAACTTTTGTATAGTTTGTAATATTTTCTGGAGATATTTTGTTACTTCTTACAATTTGCGATAAACCTTCTACTCCATTTTCCATTGCCGCACTTGTATTTGGTCCAAATAATCCGAAATTTCTTTTAGTTTTTTTCTCTTCCCAAAAGCAATTATTCATTGTTTTATCATTGTGTCCTGTAGAAACTAGTAATATTTTATAGTTGTGTTGTATTGCCATGTATGTAGCAATTGCCACAGCAGATGAAGTCTTACCTGTTTGTTCTTTTCCATTGTTCCAAAATGTTACAATTGACATTTCTATACTCCTTTTTCTATAAACTTAATCGCTTTTCTAACTTGTGTATCATTTGAGTCTCCCCTTATTTCCTCAGCTAGGAATGCTAGTCCATCTTTGTATTGAATGCTTAATTTTCTAAATTTTATTTTTGCTACTCTTTGGTTTTCGTATATAACACTCAAGTCGCCATTTTCAATTGGAAAGTATATTTTTTCTCCCCATGTTATTTTGTATGGTGAAGAAAGAAAATTAAGGTAATCGTCTTCCTCTTTTAGTATTTCTTGTGAAAAATATACTTTTGTTAAATTTATTGCTTGTTCTAATCCTGCAAAAACCTCTAATCCTTTTTTTAAAGAATATCCATCAAAAGATGTTACAAAGTAATTTTTGTTTGATTCTTGTAGTCTAAAGTTTTCAAATCCTTCTGCATTATCTGTATCTACCATAATTATGTCATATCCTAAATCCTGTGTTCTAGCAGTTCCTAAATATTTTCCTATTTCTTCAAAATTCGAAAATCCTACTGCTACATCTATTTCTTCAAATTCTGTTATGTAGGCTTTTGCAGGGCTTATAGTTGGCACAACATATTTAGCTTTTCCGTACAATTGTAGAATCTACAACTAATACTTTTTGCTTAAGTGTTGTTAGTATTTTCGCAACATATATAATTAAGTCTATTTTATCATAAGCTCCTATAAACCCTATCTTTTTCATATGTACACTTTTCTCCTTTTTTCTATTGTGCTTCTTTTAATAATAAGTCTAAGTATTCTTTTATTGTGCTCCTCCTGCTAATGAATCTAAGTATTCTTTTCTTGTCTTTTTAGAATTTGTTATACTTTCACTCATATTTGTTTGGTAGTTAGATTCTGCTTGGTCTCCTTGTTTGTTCACTTCGTCATTAATATATCTATTTCTTAATGTTGGTAATTTGTAGTTATCATCTCCATCTTTTTCACTATATCTACTATTTATTTCATTCATAGCTTTTTCTAATATATTAGGATCGCTTTTTAATAATTTAGATGTAGCTTCATTTATTGGATATGTTGGAATTGCGGCTTCTTGTATTCCTGCTTCTGTATATTTTGTTACATATAATTTAGCTCCACTTATTTTATATGCTTCTATTATTGCACAACTCATATGTAAAATTTCGTCTTCTGATAAATTCATCCAAATTGTATCACTTGAATCTTTTGAACCAACTACTGGTATTTCTACTTCTTTTTTAGCTACAACTATATAGTCTTGACCAGAAGGCAACATTAATCTTACATCTATATAATCTCCTGTTGCTAAATCCATTGGTAAAACAAGCATATTGTATTCTTGTTTTCTAACATCTTTTTGCATAGTACTATCGCCTTTACCTAATAGGTCTGTAGTTATCAATGTATTTTTTTTCATTGAAACTTTTGCTATTAGAGGAACGCTATTCAATTCTATAAATTTCTTTTCATCATTATTTTCATAATAATAATTATCTGTTCCTTCTTCTTGCTTAACTTCATACTCTCTATTATCTATTTTGATATATAATTTTGCTTGTGATTTTTGTTCATTATTCTTATCTTTTGATTCATTACTTTTATCATATTTAGTATAAATTTCATGTCCTTCTTTATCTTGTAAAGCATAATTTTCAATAATGCTTAAGTCACTTGTTGCATTACTTGGTACAAGTGTTCTGTTTACATCTTTCTTTTCAAGCATCTCTGGCGTAATAACTTGACCTGAACTAACGTCTTGTGCTAAAACATAAGCTTTAACATTATCTTTTAATGCTTCCTGTTCTTTTTTATTAAATTCCATTAACTTCATCAGTAAAAGACCTATTGCAATACTTGCTAGTAATAACATTACTAACATTCCTAATAAAAATGAATTTCTTGCTTTTCTTTGCATTGGATTTGTTGCCATAACAAATTCCTCCCTTTATATTTATTTTTATATATTTTTTTACAAATATCTATCTATTTTATTTTAACGCAATTAATATTCAAAATCAATAAATTTAAGTATTGTAATTTAAAGTTAATATTTTTGTAATATTTCTGTAATATGATTATAAAAGTTGCCAAGAGTTCCGTGCCAAGAGTTCCGGGTTTTTTTGGCAACTTGTAATACATATATTGGGTATTCAGTTATAAATAATAAATTTATTCAATTCTTCGGCTGCACTACGTTATAAACAAATTCTAGAATTAACAAATAGGCCCCTCTCAAATACGAGTTTGAGATTCTCCCATTTGTTAATTCAATAATTTGTAATATAACTCCGATTGCATTCATCATTTCATAAATTTATTATTTATAGCTGAATATAAGTTTAATGTTGTAAAAGTTGCCAAAAAAACCCGGAACTCTTGGCAACCTAGCAAAATTTTTCTAATGCTTTTGCTACTCCTTCTTCATTATTAGAAGCTGTTATATAATCAGCTATATTTGCAACAACAGGCGTGCTTCCTTCCATCACTACTCCTAATCCTGCATTTTCTATCATTTTCTTGTCATTAATATTATCTCCTATTGCTATAACTTCTTCTTTTTTAATACTTAATTTTTCTATTAAATATTCTATGGCATTCCATTTATCGACTTCTTTTAATGAGATTTCAGTATAGTAATATTCTATTGGTATATCTTCTGTTCCTTGTTTTATGATTTTTCTTGACATATGTGAAACTTCTAGCACTTCTATTCCTTCAATATTTTTTAATTTTCTAAGTATAGAATTGAATATACTTTTACTGTCATCACAAACACTAATTTTTAAAAATTTTTCTTCTTCTGAATTTTGTATATAATCATACATATCTTTTACAATATTTATTGATGTTTGTTTATTTTCTTCTTTTTTTAAATTTTCTTTATGATAATATAAAACATTATATTTTAAGCTTGTAGCAAGTATTGTTTTTTCAGTATATACATTATATGCTATGCTGTTTTCTTCACATAGTTTTATAATTTCTAGTACTTTTTGTTTTGACATGTATTTTTCGTATATTACTTTGTCATTTTTGATATCATATATAAGAGCACCATTTCCTGCTATAAAGTAATTATTGCTTCCTATTTCTTTTGCTATTGTTTGGATTGAATCAATTGGTCTTCCAGAAGCAATTATTACATCTGTGCCTTTTTCTATTGTTTTTTTTATTATTTTTTTTGTGTTTTCTGTTACAATACCATAACTGTTTAGCATTGTTCCATCTAAATCAACTGCTACTAATTTATACATTTTTTCACACTCCGAAAGTTATTATACTTATATTTTTAACAAAATGCAATAAGCTTATTTATAATTATAAAATTTGTAAAAATTTCCTGTTTATTTTTAACTCTTTTTGCAAATGATAGTATTAGAAAAAGCAAAAAAGTTTTTTCTTAAATGTAATATTACAGGAGGTGAAAAAACATGGCAAATACAAGTAACAGAAAATTAGTTCCAGAAGCTATGTCTGCTTTAGACAAATTCAAATATGAAGTAGCTAGTGAAGTTGGTGTTAATTTAAAAGACGGATACAATGGTGATTTAACATCTAAAGATGCTGGTAAAATCGGTGGACAAATGGTTAAGAAAATGATAGAACAAGCTGAAAGAAACATGAAATAGTTTTTAATACGATTTTATTATAATTCTTATTTGGCAGAAAGTTAAATTTTGTTTTTATATATTTTATTTTTAAAATACATAAAGGCAGGATTTGATTTCCTGCCTTTTCTTTTTTATATCCTTTAACTTTTAACAATAAAATTTAATATTACCTGAATGGATTGTTTTCCACTTTTCAACAATCTGAAAATAATGTAAAGATATATCTTCACAGATAATATTTAATTCTTTTTCAGGAATTTTAGTTTTGTTATGGCAAACAATGCAGCCTCCTGACTGGGTTAACCAAACTTTAGTGCTATTTGCTGTTGGATTTCCCTTTGAAATGTGAACATGTATAGGTTCATCATTTTCATTTGTCCAAAAATAAATTTTATATCCGTTTCAATTCAAAAATACTAGGCAATTTTCAATCCTCCTAAACGTGCATATTTAAAAAAGAAAGAAGCTCCATTTTTAACAATTTCAAAAAATATTTTCTTTTCTTCATCAGAATAATTTCCATCTTCTAAAACAATATTATAACTTGGAAGTTCAATCACATAAGTATCAAATCCATATTCCATTGGTCTTTCAAAAGTAACACGAATATATTCTTCACCAGTTTCTTTTTTTCCAATATTTGAAAACACGCCTAATGTACCATCAGGATATTTAGCAAATTCATAAGTCATTATATATCACTCTCCTCTTATTATTTTTTAATATAATCTCTCGTTCTGTACAATTTTAATATATTTTTAACTCATTTATAAATATTATACTGTATTTTTTATTCTCTTAATTCCTATATATTGTAACATATGCTCATAAAAAGAACAAGTTTTATGTAATAAATTTGTGCACACGGGTTTTATATATTAGAAAATCAATATAACTTTACTAATGAATACATAAAGGCAGGATTTGATTTCCTGCCTTTTATTTTATAAAATTTTGTTTTTTAATTATTCTGCTTTGTCTTCTTTTTTATCTTCTTCAGCAGCAGGTGCTTCTTCTGCTACTGCTTCTTCTGAAGCTTTTTCAGTTTCTGCTTCTTTAGCTGTTTCTTCTGTCTTAGTCTCTTCAGTTGCTTGCTCAGCTTTAGCTTCTTCTTTAACTTCTGCTTCTGCAACTGGTGTTTCTTCTTTTACTTCTTCTACAACCGGTGTAGCTTCTTTAACAGTTTCTTCTGTAGCCTCAACTGTTTCTTCTGCTACTGGCTCTTCTACTAAGTCTTCTTTTATAACGATTTCTCTATCTTCAATTCTAGCTCCAACTTGTTCTTTTGTCTTAGCAGCTTTACCTACTCTATCTCTTAAGTAGAATAATCTAGCACGTCTTGCTTTACCTACTCTTACTAATTCTACTTTTTCAACTAATGGTGAATGTACTAGGAATGTTTTTTCAACTCCTACTCCATATGATATTTTTCTAACTGTGAATGTTTGGTTTACTCCTCCACCTTGTACTTTTATAATAATTCCTTCAAATACTTGGATTCTTTCTTTGTTTCCTTCTTTGATTCTTACGTGTACTCTAACTGTATTACCAACTTTTAATTCTGGTATTTTGTTTTTTAATTGTTCATGCTCGATTGATTTAATAATATCCATCTTAGTATTTCCTCCTTCTTTAGGCAGTCTCTTACTTTTCTAGTAAGTCTGGCCTTTTTTGTTTTGTTATTTCTAAAGATTTTTGCCTACGCCATTCATTTATTTTTTCGTGGTGACCTGATAGTAATATTTCTGGTACTTTTTCCCCATCAAATATTTCAGGTCTTGTATATTGTGGATATTCTAAAAGTCCATTTGAAAAACTTTCTTCTTTAATTGAATCTTCTTTCAAAACTCCTTCTATATATCTACTAACACTATCTATTAACACCATTGCAGGAATTTCTCCCCCTGTTAATACATAGTCTCCAATTGATATTTCTTCATCCACAATCTTATCAAGGACTCTTTGGTCGATTCCTTCATAATGTCCACAAAGTATAATTAAATGTTCATATTTTACTAAATCTTCAACTTTTTTTTGGTTTAATGTTTTTCCTTGTGGTGACATATAGATTACTTTTGCTTTTTCAGTTTTTACAGACTGATATGCTCTATCTACTACATCTGGCATCATTACCATACCAGCTCCACCACCATATGGAGTATCATCTACTTTTTTATGTTTATCATTTGAAAAATCTCTAATATTTACTAAATTAATATCTATTAGTTCTTTTTCTTGTGCTCTTCCAATAATGCTTTGTTTTAAAATATCAAACATTTCTGGAAAAAGTGTTAAAACATCAAATTTCATTTAAACTCCCATTCCTTTTTTATTTTAATTTTGAACAAGAATTGTTGTTTTTCAAAATTACATTAAACCTGGTATTATACGCACTGTAATTTTTCTATTTTCTAAATCAACTTGTTTAATAACATCCTCTATTCCTGGTAAAAGGACTTGCTTACCAAGTTCATCTTTTACAACATATATATCATTACTTCCAGTATTAAATATATCATCTACTTTTCCCAGTAAAATACCTTCATCTGTGTAAACTTCCAATCCTAACAAATCTACAATATAATATGTACCTTCTTCAAGAGGTTTTGCATCTTTTCTATTTATTAGCAAGTAACTTCCTCTTAACAGATCAGCCTCTTCTGGATTTTCGATTCCTGCAAATTTTATTAGTATCATTTGTTTATGATATTTTACTTCTTGTATTTGATATTCTTTTTTACCATTTTTGTTTTTAATATATATTTTTTCTAACTCTTCAAATTGCTCGATATTTTCTGTAAAAGGTTTAACTTTTACCATTCCTTTAATACCAAATGTATTTACAATTTGACCGATTTCAAAATATTCTGTCATATTTTTTCTCCAATATTAGATTTATCCAATAAATTCAACTGAAACTTTTTTATGTTCTTTTCCAGCTATTGATTTTATTACAGTTCTAATTGATTGTGCAAGTCTTCCTTGCTTTCCTATAACTCTGCCCATATCGTTTTCAGCTACTTTAACTTCAAATATAATTGATTTTTCGCCTTCCACTTCATTTATTTGAACAGCATCTTTGTCATCTACTAAATTTAAGATGATTGTTTCTAAAATATCTTTCATATTTTCCTCCGTCTTTCGATAATATTTTCATACTCTATTTTTTATAGAATAATTTACACTATCTTCTCTATATTGTGTTTATTTTTTTTGAGCTTTTTCAATTAAGTCTTTAACTGTATCTGTTGGTTTTGCACCATTTTTAATCCATTTTTCTACTTTTTCATTATCTAAAACGATTGTAGCTGGATCTGTCATTGGGTCATATGTTCCAAGTTGTTCTATTATTTTACCATCTCTTGGGCTTCTTGAATCTGCAACTACAATATGATAAAATGGAGCTCTTTTCTTTCCTTGTCTTTGTAATCTGATTTTTACCATTTATTTCACCTCCTTCGGGATAAGGGCATTTCTTAGCTGTTTGAATGAAATGAATTACAGCTAAGTTACACCTTTAGGTGCGTTCCTTTTCTCCATGCAAATAGGGATTTAGGGACACTCCTATAATTTCACTTAATATATATAATGTACACAAAATCAGTTTATGATTTTGCATAAGTTATCCGTAACTTGTTTTATACAACTCCGGTTAACTAAAATTTAATAACTTAATTATTAATCGTTCTAAGTTATGTTCATACTGATTTAGCTTTTACATTTAATTTAGAACTTAAAGTTTTTTAATGCGTTTTCATCTATTCCATTCATCAATTTTTTCATTCCGCCTTTGTTGTTTTTTAGTTGTTTCATCATTTTTTGTGTCATTTCAAATGATTTGATGAATTTATTTATGTCTTGTACTGTTGTTCCACTACCTTTTGCTATACGCTGTCTACGACTTGCATTTAAAAGTCTTGTGTCTCTTTTTTCTGCTTTTGTCATAGAGCATATAATTGCTTCTATTTTTACGAATTCTTTGTCATCTACTTTTAAGTCTTTTATTTGATTCATTCCTGGTATCATTTTTAATAGTGATGAAAAAGAGCCCATCTTTTTTACTTGTCTTAATTGTAGTAAATAATCATCTAAGTCAAATTCTTTTTTCTTTAATTGTTTTTCTAATTTTTCTGCTTGCTCTAAGTCAAATGATTCTTCTGCTTTTTCTATTACTGATAGTATATCTCCCATTCCTAGAATTCTTTGTGTCATTCTGTCTGGATGAAATACTTCTATATCACTCATTTTCTCACCAGTTGCAGCAAATTTGATTGGTTTTCCTGTAACTTTTTTTACTGATAATGCTGCTCCACCACGAGTATCACCATCCAATTTTGTTAGAATAACTCCGTCAATGCCAAGTGCTTCATTAAATTTTTCTGATACATTTACTGCATCTTGACCTGTCATGCTGTCTACTACTAATAGTATTTCGTGTGGCTTGATTTTTGCTTTTAGTTCTTTTAGCTCTTCCATTAATTCTTCATCTATATGCAAACGACCTGCTGTGTCTAATATTACAACATCATTTAATTTAGAAATTGCTGTTGACATTGCTTGTTTTGCTATATGAACTACATCTTTTGATGTTTCATTGCTAAATACTGGTATATTTAACTGTTTTCCAACTACTTGTAATTGTTTTATAGCTGCTGGTCTATATATATCACATGCAACTAAAAGTGGCTTTTTTCCTTGTTTTCTAAGAAGATTTGCAAGTTTTCCAGCTGTTGTTGTTTTTCCTGAACCTTGAAGTCCTGCTAGCATAATTACAGTTGGTGGATTTGGTGTGAAGTTAATTCTGCTTTCTGTTCCTCCAAGTAGTTCTACTAATTCGTCTTTAACTATTTTTACTACTTGTTGACCTGGTGTTAATGATTTTAGAACATCTTGACCTAGTGCTTTTTCTTGAATAGTAGCTATAAATTCTTTAACTATTTTGTAGTTAACATCAGCTTCTAAAAGTGCAAGTTTAACTTCTCGTAGCATTTCTTTTAAGTCTGATTCTGTTATTCTTGCTTTTCCTTTCATCTTTCTGGTTATTTCTTGTAATCTAGATGATAATCCTTCAAAAGCCATCTTTTCACTCCCATTCTTTTGAATATTTTTGGTATTTTTTCGTGTTATTTTATATATTAGGAAAATCTTACTTACTTTTTTAATATATATTAGCATTAAGATTTATATAAAATATAGTCTAGTTGTTTTTTTATTTCTTCTATTGTATTTACTATTTTTTTGTCTGAATATTCTTTTTGCATTTTTGTTAATTTGGATACTGCATTTTCTATTACTTCTTCTTGTTTTAAAATCTTTTCCATAAACATTAATTTTTCTTCATATTCAAATAGCTTTTTTTCTCCTTTTTTTATTATGTCTCTTACCGCTTGCCTAGTAATATCATTGTTTTCTGCTATTTCTGATAAGGATAAGTCATTGTTGTAGTAGTCATTTATGAATTCGTATTGTTTTTCTGTTAAGAGTGTCCCGTAAAATTCGCATAACATACTGATTTTTACTTTTTCCTCCATTTGACTACCTCTTTTCCTTACTTTTGATTTGTGTTTTAATAGTTTATGAATTTATTATTTATTTTGTAATGCTAATATACTTTACACTATTTTTTTGAGTTTGTCAAGCTTTTTTGCAGATTTTTTATTTAAAATTCAATATGACCATTACTGTTCAGATGGGAGCAAGTAGCTTTATTATCAATTGTTCAAATGCCACCAGGAATTCCTGTAGCAAGTGTTGGAATTGATGCTGCACAGAATGCTGCTCTTATGGCTGTACGCATTGTGTCAATGACGAATGCTGACTCGGCTGTTGGATTATCCAGAGCCATTCACTTGTTAACTAATCTCGAACAAAGGCAAAGAAAAATGACTATACTTTTTATAGTCATTTTTTTCTATTATAATGCATCATAATGGCCTTTGCATTGAACAATCTATATTTGTTCATTATTAATTCTCTTTAAAGTTTTTTTATCTTATTTTTGCCAATAATGCTTTATCAGTAAAAGCTATTTTATTCATCTGTCATCTCCTTTAGTTCTTCCATTGTTTTTACAACTATTTTACCTTCTTCTAATTGTTTTATTGATTCTTTTATTGCTTTCATATTATTTTCAGAGTTTAATTCTTCTAATAATAGCTTTTTAATTCTATCTACATCTGGAAATATTAGGTTTATTCCGTCTGGTCTTTAATTTAAAAATTCTGTTTACTTTATCTAATATTTGTCGTCTTGTTTCAGATGGTACTTGTAATGCTT
>CANPDB010000032.1 GCA_947572725.1 uncultured Clostridium sp.
AAGAAATAACTATATATTATAAATTCAATATTTTAAATATGGGAAATGAAAATAATAAATTACAAAATGTTGGCTAAATTTAAAAAAATAGTCATAACGGAATATTAGGACAATTATAGTTTTACTGATTCTGGCAGGAGTTACAATAGTAACATTAACAGGAGAAAATGGACTATTAGGAAGAGCAAAGGTAGCATCAGAAGAAACAAAATATGCCAATGAAAAAGAAAGCTTACAATTACTATTATTAGATATTAAAGCAAGAGTATTAGCAGAAGAAAAAAGAAGTACAGAGGTAAATGATTGTAACGAATTAAATGGAAAAGATGGAGTAACATCAATTCAAATAGAAAATATAGAAAAGCCAGAATATGCAATAGTGATTTATAATGGATATAAATTTAAAATCAATAATGATTTAATAATAATAGATGAAAATAAAAATGAATATGATAATTCTATAGAACTTGAAAAAGCAAATTTAGTTTTACTTGAGCATTTCAATGAAAATTTAAAGGCGAATAGTGAATTAATTGATGAAAATTTATTGAATACAGTAAATAAAAAGATTGGAAATGCATCATTATATTTGAATGAAACTACAATAACTAATAACAATACAGAAGCGTTTAAATTTGTAGCAGATTTTACAATTGATTTTTGGTTAAATCCATCAAATGAAAATTTGACAAATTATGCAGCACCAGTATTAACAGTTAAAAATGATGGAGGAATATGGATAGGATTTCTCAATGGGAAATTTATTATAAAAAAATATAATGCGCCAGACAATTTGATGTCTGTAGAATCTCCAGCTATAGGAGAATGGACGCACATAGCAATATGTAGAAAAGATGGAATTATATATTTATTCTATAATGGAATATTACAAAATAGTATAGCAGATGCAGATACATTAGTAGGTGGAACATTATATATAGGAACTGATGGATATAATAACTATGCTAAAAACACTTATATAGATGAATTAAGAATTTTAGATGGAGTTGCAAAATGGAATACTAATTTTGAAGTAAAAAATAATGAATATAGTTCAGAAGATGGAATTGTTTATCATTTTGATTATTATAAAATCTTTCAAGATACGGCAGAAATAAACACAAGTGAGAAGAAATTTGGTAATGGTGCGAAATATTTTAATGATACAGGTATTTTATATACAAGTAAAGAACAAGAAAATTATGAATATGAGTTAGATTTTACAATTGATTATTGGATAAAGATATCAGATGAAAATTTAACAGGAATACACCCAATAATGGGTGGAATTAGTACAACAGCAGGTCCTTTATGGATGCATATTATGAATGGTAAATTTGCTGTAAGAGATGGCGAACAAGATATAGTATCATTAAACCCACCAGCAACAAATGAATGGACTCATATAGCAATATGTAGAAAAGATGGAATTATATATGTGTTTTATAATGGTATATTACAGGGAACAGTATCGTATAATAAGGCTTTTTTGAAAGGAACGTTAGTTATAGGAATGGATATAAGAGGAAATTATTTAAAGAATAGTTATATAGATGAGTTAAGAATAATAGATGGTTATGGTAGATGGACAGATAATTTTAGTGTTCCAACAGATGAGTATAATTATTAAGATTACTTTTTAGAAGTTTATTAAGAAGTTGCCATTTAAACCCGGAATCATTGGCATTCTAATAAGATTGTCAAAAAGACCCGTCCCTTTTGGCAACTTAATTTATAAAATCATAAAAATTGTGAAATTCGTAACCTTGTGATTTTAGATAAGCAATAGAGTCTTTTAAAATAGCAGGTGTGTTGTTTACATCAGAAGTATCATGCATTAAGATAATTAAAGTTCCTTTATTTTTAGAAGATTTTTTTAAATTATTTAGTAATTGATAATCAGAATATTTTTTAACAGAATCATTATTTAAACAATTCCAATCAACATAAGTATAGTTCATATCAGAAAGAAGTTTAGCTGCTTCTTTCTTTTTTCCTTTATTGTTAGGTGACATATAACCATTTGGAAAACGGAAAATGTGAGAACAATAGTTAGGAATTCCAATAGCATCGCTAATTTCTTTGTCAGTATTTTTTACTTCATTTATAAAACTTTCAGAGCTTGCGTAAAGTTTAGAGTTATCGTGATTATATCCATGATTTGCAATATAGTGTCCTTCTTCATATTCTCTTTTTATAATGTCTGGGTGTTTTTTAACATATTTGCCAATTACAAAAAAAGTGGCTTTTATATCTTCTTCTTTTAAAATATCCAAAATTTTTGGAGTGGCTCTTAGTGTTGGTCCATCATCAAATGTTAAATATGCAATTTTATCTTCTTTTTTAGTTAAAGATGCGATTTTTTCTTTTAAATTATCATCTATTGAACTATTAGTTGTAAGTTCAAATGCAAAAGAAAAAGGTTTATAAAATAAAAAAGAAGAAATTGCAAATATAAATAAAACTACTATAAAACAATATATGTGTTTTTTTGTTAGAATAAATAATTTCATAAAAAATTCCCCATATTCAATATATGAGAAAATTATAAAAAAATGCTAATGAGACAGTTGGGACAGTCCTAATTTGTCTCACACTCTTAAAGCTAGTAATATTCAAAGATTTTTTATGCAATTTTTAGATCTATGACAATTTTAAACGAATTTCGACAAAAAAAGTGAGACAAATTAGGACTGTCCCAACTGTCTCACTTCTTCCTCTGTGATATAACCATATTCGACCATTTTGTTTAGTACATGTTTTTGTCTCTTTTTTGCTAAATCTGGATTTACAGTGGGTGCGTAAACTGATGGTGCGTTTGGCACTCCTGCTAACATTGAGGCTTCGTCTAATTTCAGGTCTTTAGGTTCTTTTTTATAATATCCCGTACTTGCCTCGTAAATTCCATAGTATCCGTCTCCAAAGTATGATGAATTGACATATAAGGCTAATATTTCGTTTTTACTATAGTGTTTTTCTAAATCATATGCTCCAAATATTTCTCCAATTTTTCTTATGATGGTTTTGTCTTGGTTGAAAATTACATTTTTGGCGACTTGTTGTGTTATTGTACTTCCTCCTTCATCAAATTGATTGTCTCTTATGTTTGTATACATTGCTCTTGTAATTGCAATAAAATCAATTGGACCATGATTGTAATATCTATGGTCTTCTACTGCTATAACAGCATTTAAATAGTTTTCTGGAAGTTGTTCATAAGTCATATAGTGTTCTTTGCTAGTATATTCTTCTACTCTTGCAATTAATGGTTTTTCTTTTAATACTTTTGAATAATATGAAAATCCAATTATAAATAAAAGACTGCCAGCAATTAATATAAGAATTAATAAAATTATTAGTGATTTTTTTAGTAATTTCATATTTAACCTCTTTAGACTTTCGTTTTTTCTTATTATATACTAAAAAAACATATAAAAAAAGAGAATTCATAAAAAATTAATATATAAGAAATTTTAGTGAATTTTAAAATTATTATAGACAAATAAAAATTTTAGATATAAAATTACAAGTGTTATAAAATATTCACATAAAATATAGAAAATTTGGGGAGAATATAACAGAAATGAAAAAAATTATTATATTTATTATTTTAACTATCATTATGTTAGCAGGAGCGGTTGTAATTACTAATAGAAGCATAGTAAACCAATTTGCAAAGGAACAAGCTAGAGCAGAGGAAGTAAAAAAAGGAATAACATATAAAATTACCTATTATACAGAGGGAAAATTAGGTTTATTAATAAAAGTAGAAGATAGTGAAAATGGAATAGAAACAATTAAATATAAAAATGAAAATAATGAAGATATTATTTTAAGTACAAATGGAAAAAATGAAGTGACATTTGATTATCCAATAATAAAAGATGGAGATTATAATTTTAGTTATGAAACAACTACAGGAGAAATAGTACAAAAAGTAATTAGTATAAATGATGAGTTTAGAAAAAACATAGTTGAATTTACATTTCAACAAGAAACCGAGATTCAAACAGCTTTAACTCTAAATTATAATAAAGAAAATTTATACAAAGATGTCACAAGCAAATTTTATAAAATAGGCAAAAACGCAACAATTTGGAAAGAATATAAAAATGACTTAAGATTAGATGAATACCAATTAAGAGAAAATAATGCTGTTAACTCAGATGGGACAATAACAATAGCAGTAAGACAAAATTTAAGTGATGGGAATATAGTTGAATATGAAAGAAATATAACATTAAATACAAAAGATATTGAAGCATATAGAGAACAAGAAATAGAAATAAGTGGAGATAGTATTTTAAAATGTATAGAGGATAATGCTATAGAAACTGGAAATTATGTATTAAATGTTAATGGCAAAAAATATGCTGCTGAGGTATATAACTATAAAAAAGATGCAACATATATAGCTAACTCTGAAGAAGTGTATATAAATGATATAAAATGTAATGGTTTAGGAAATAGCTCGGATGATAAAAAAATGTTAATTATAAAATACAATGGTAATTTAACAGTAAACGAAAATTCAAATGTAATAGCAAATACAACTAAAGAAACTATTAATGGAGTAACAAATTTATGTTGTAAAAAGGGAATGTTTGTTTATTGTGCTGGAACAATAGAAAACAAAGGAAAGATTACCATGACAGCAAGAGGAACTGTAAACCAAGAAGGTGAAGATGTATTCTTGTGGAAAAACACAGATGGCGTATATGAATATGTACCAGCAATAGGAGGAAATGGTGGTACAGCAGTTAAAAGCTACTATGATGGAGCAGTACATGGAATTGCAGGAACTTCAGGAGAAAGAAGAGGAACAGGTGGAGGAGGTTCTGGTGCAGCAAGACACTGGATAGATACTTCAGCTTGGTCAGGAGCAGGAGCTAAAGGTACTTCTTATTCAGGAGGAGCAGGAGGAGGAGCAAATGATGTAAGACATTGGGATGTTAGAAACTCAGAAGCTGGTGCAGAGAATGGTGGAGCAGGAGGATATGGAGTTGCGAGTTACTCTAGTGGACATGGAGCAACTGGAGGTGCAGGAAATCCAGGAGGAGATATACATTTATATAGTTATGCATCAGGACAGAAAGGTGCTGATGGAACAGGTGGATTACTTATTATTTATGCAAATAATATAAAGAATACAAGCGAAATATCTGCAAATGGAGTGGCTACAACAGTTAATGGATATTCAACAGGAGGTTCATCAGGAGGAGGAAGCATAAATATATTTGTAAAAAATCTTTTTGAAAATGAAGGTCAAATTACTGCAAGAGGAGGAGTCGCAGGAAATGGCGGCTCAGGAGGAGATGGCTATGCCATAATAGGAAATGTTAATACAGGGACATTTGTCGAAAAAGAATAAATATGAAAAAAATACAAATCATACTAGATAAAATATTTTAGAAGAAATGAAGGTGGTTACCACAAATTATATGTGATTAATCACCTTTAACTTTTTATGTTTCTTTGTTGACAAACAAAATGTTTAAATATAAAATTATAGAAAATAATATTACTAAAGAAAATATCACATAGGTGAAATAAATATAAGAGGAGTAATCAAAATGAAAAAAGTAAGAATTTTGATTTTATCAATAATTTGCGTATCTATCTTAGCAGAAATTGCTATTTTAATAGTTAATGAAAATTACAATATAAATCAGTCTAAGATAGATAAAAAAGCACAAGAAGAAAAAATGCAAGAAGGGCAATCATTAGAAGCAGTGAGCTTAAAAATAGATATAAAACAGGAAACAGATGAAAGCTATAAATGCTTACTAACATTTACAGCAAATAGTGAAGATAATAGAATAAAAAGTATAGAATATCCAGCAGAAGAGGGAAAAGAACCTCAAATAATACAGATATCAGATGAAAATGGAAGAGGAGAAATAGGAATAGATTATGAATTTTCAAAAGACAAAGTAGATAAATCTTTTGTTATAACGACAATAGGTGAAGTGAAGGAAACAAAAAAGACAGGATATAAAGTAATATATAATCCTAATAATGGAAATCAAACTGAACAAAAAGAGATTCTTAAGTGTTTAGAAGCTGTAAAAGAACTTCCTAAAAAAGATAAAGAGGTTTTTCTGGGATGGTCAGAAAATGAAAATGACATAAAAGGAGAATATTTTAGAACATATAGTTATCAAAATAAAGAAGAAGTTAAATTATATGGTATATGGTTAAAAGTTAATAATGAAAGTATATTAGGGGCAATAGAGAGTATTGGTAAAATAGATAATTTTAAAATGGCAATAGAAGAAGAAATATATTCAATTAATTTAATATCAATAGATACAGATTTAGTATTAGATGGAACAACACAAGTAAATGGTGCAACACTAAATGCAAATGTATATGAATTTGGAGATAAAGACAAAGATGTAGCAACCGAAGCAGAATATGCTAAAAATATGGTAGTATTAAAAGTTAATGGAAATTTAAATATAAATGAAAATATTACATTAACTTCATGTAAGAGCGATAACGGATATGGTGGACCAAAGGGAATGATAATATATTGTGGAGGAACTATAACAAATAATGGTGCTATTAATATGACAGCAAGGGGAGCTAAAGCAGAAGGACAAAATGTTTATTTATGGAGAAATACTGATAGAAATTACGAATATGTTCCAGCAGAAGGTGCTAATGGTGGAGCGATAGTTGCAGATAGAGGCGGAAATAATGGAAAAGATGGAACTACTAGGCAGACAGGAGGAGGCGCCTCAGGAGCACGGATCACGGAGGTAGTAATAGTGGATATGGAGGAAGTGGAAGCAAAGGTACTTCATATTCAGGAGGGACAGGCGGTGGCCGGAGGTGTTGGTACTTCGTCTGCTTCAAGAAGAGGTGAAAATGGAGCAATAAATGGTGGAAAAGGAGGAACACGAAGTTGGTCAGGAGGAGATGGAGCAGGAAATCCTTTAGGAGGAACAGGAGGATTATTAGTAACATATTCTCAATCTTTTTATAATAATGGAATAATATCTTCAAATGGATCAAATGGGTATGACTCAAAAGAAGAACAATGGGCCGGAGGAGGTGGCTCAGGAGGAGGAAGCATTAATATATTTTATAAACATATATATATAAAAGGAATTTTTGAAGTTAATCGGAGGTAAAGGAGGCTATGGACAAAGTTATAGAGCTTCTACCGGATTAGGTGGAATTGGCGGAAAAGGAACTGTTACAGTAGGAAACATCTCAACAGGAACATTTGTAAAACAGGAAATACAATAGAATTCACAACAATAAAAATTATATTTTAATACTTGACAAAAACTACAATTATTTGATTTAATTAGAAATGGTAAATAAAACAATATTTACAAATACAATCAAATATTTGTAGGAGGAAGTATGAAAAATTTAATTGATATCAAAGATTTATCAGTAGAAGAAATTAATAATTTAATTAAAGTAGCTAAAGATATCATCAACAATAGAGAAAAATATTCTCATAAATGTGATGGTAAAAAATTAGCTACTTTATTTTTTGAGCCAAGCACAAGAACAAGGCTAAGTTTTGAAGCAGCAATGATGGAACTAGGAGGAAACGTATTAGGATTTTCAGAAGCATCATCTAGTTCTGTATCAAAAGGAGAAAGTGTATCAGACACTATTAGAGTAGTAGGGTGTTATAGTGATATAATAGCAATGAGACATCCGAAAGAAGGAGCGCCATTTGTAGCTGCTCAAAAATCAACAGTACCAATTATAAATGCAGGAGATGGTGGGCATAATCACCCGACACAAACACTAACAGATTTACTAACAATTCAATGCGAGAAAAACAGACTAGATAATTTAACAATAGGTGTATGTGGAGATTTAAAATTTGGAAGAACAGTACACTCATTAATTACAGCGATGTCAAGATATAAAAATATTAAATTTATTCTAATTTCACCAAAAGAATTAACAATTCCTGAATATGTAAAAAAAGAAGTATTAGAAAAAAACAATATAGAATATTGCGAAACACATGATATAGAAGAATATATGAATGAACTTGATATTTTATATATGACAAGAGTACAAAAAGAAAGATTTTTCAATGAAGATGACTATGTTAGATTAAAAGATTATTATATTTTAAATAAGGAAAAATTAGAAAAAGCAAAAGAAGATCTATGTATAATGCACCCATTACCAAGAGTTAATGAAATTGCAACAGATGTAGATGAAGACAAAAGAGCTTGCTATTTTAAACAAGCAGAATATGGTAAATTTATTAGAATGGCACTTATTTTAAAATTATTAGAAATAAAATAATTTAAAAAAATAGAAATGAGTTTTAAGAAAGGAAACAAATTTAAAATGAATATAGATAGTATAAAAAATGGTTATGTAATTGATCATATACCAGCTGGCAAAGGAATGGAAATTTACAAAAAGCTAAATTTAAATAAATTAAATTGCCAAGTAGCAATAATCACAAATGCGAAGAGTGAGAAAACAGATAAAAAAGATATTATTAAAATTGATAAAAATATTGATATTAATGTAGATATATTAGGATTTATAAATCCAGAAATTACAATTAATATTGTGAAAAATGATAAGATTGTAAAGAAATTTCATCCAGAACCACCACAAGAACTAGTAAATGTTGTGCAATGTCAAAATCCAAGATGTATTACATCAGTTGAAAAGGATTTAGACCAGATTTTTGTTTTAACAGATAAAGAAAATCAAGTTTATCGTTGTAAATATTGCGAGATGAGTTTGAAAAAATAAGTATAACATTAATAAATGTCATGTAGGATATATATTGTATAAAAATAAAAACCATAAATCAAATTAGATTTATGGCTTTTTTAAGTACTCTTTTTTTATATTTTAATATGCGACTTTTATTTTTTTTATACATCTCTTAGATTTTTATATAACATATATGATATAAACATTGATATAAGCATTATAAATATTATAATTATTATAAAATTTGCTAATCCAGTTTGAGGTAGTTTGGTTTTAGAAACACTATTGTCTATAGTTTTTTTAGTATTGTTATCAGTATTTTTAATAGTACTATTGTTATTATTATTATTATTATTAGTGGTATTAGTATTATTAGTAGTACTATTAATATTTTCAGTATTGTTATTAGCAATAACTTTTTTTTCTAATACTTCAATATTACAAGTTATCTTTTTATTGCCATCAACGGTTGTAGCACTAATAATAGCCGATCCAACATTTTTTGCAGTAACTTTTCCATTTTCTACGATTGCAATATTTGTATTACTACTAGACCAAATTACCTCTTTGTTAGAAGAATTAGTTGGTAAAATAGTTGGTATAAGTGTTTCTGAATCTCCAATATGTAATGAAAGAGAAGTTTTATTTAAGGTTATTGAATCTACTGGTATATTTTTACTTTCATTAGATAAATCTATAAATTTGAATCCGTTTTTTTTCGCATAAAATTGAGTAGTAGAACCTTCATAGCCATATAATACTAAATCTTTAGAACAATATTCAAAAACATTATCATCGTCATATACAACATCCCTAGAGTATACTTTAAATGTTTTTAATTTAGGACATAGTCTAAAAGCACTAGTTCCAATACGCTTAAAATGCTCTGGTATAACAAACTCTGTGAAATTTGTTTGTTGAAATACATAATTTTGTATTTGATTTACTTTAGAAGGAATATTTATTTTATTTAATTTAGTACAACCTATAAAAGTTTGATCACCTAGAGAAACTAGACTCTCTGGAAGAGTAAGGGTTTCCAAGTTAATACAATCGATAAATGCAAAATCGCCAATATCAGTAATTCCATCACTAATAGTGACATGAGTAAGAATTTTTCCATTAGTATCATTTCTGTTTTCATCAAATGCATGATCAGATATTTTTTTTACAGTATATCCATCTATTGTACTTGGAATAGTAATAGTATTATTAGAACCTTTATATGAAGTTATAGTGGCATAATTATTAGAATCCAATTTGTAAGTAAAATCTGAACTAGAACAATAAGATTTTATGCTATAAATATAAATAATAAATATAAATAATAATATAGTTTTAATAAAAACTTTCTTTTGCATTGTACACACCTCTTATAAAATTTCTAAAATTATTATAGAATAAGAAAAAAATTTTTTCAATAAATAAATATAAAAATAATATTTGTAACAAAATTGTAATAAATAATAATAATATTAATAAAATTTCTTATAGGAAGAACCTAATAAATAACGTATATTATCTAAATAGAATAGTAGCTATTTAACAAATAAAAATAACTTTTGAATAATCAAATTAGAATAAATAAAAAATATCAAAAACCCTATACAAAAATTGAAATTAGTTATATAATGTAAAAAACTATGAGCAATAATTTGCTTGCAAGTGGATTATTAATAATCGAAAGGATTGAAAAATATGAAATTAAAAGAAATATTATTAGGATTAGAAGGATTGAAAGCTAAGGGAGAACTAGATTTAGACATTAAAGGAATTGAAAAGAATTCAAAAGAAGTAAAAGACGGATATTTATTTATAGCAATAAAAGGATTTTCAGTAGATGGACATCAATTTATAGAGGATGCAATAAAAAATGGAGCAGTAGCCATATTAGTAGAAGAAGGATGCGACTTAAAAGCATATAAAATACCAGATGGAATTACAATTGTAATGGCAAAAGACACAAGAGAAGCATTAGCAATATGTTCATCTAATTTTTATGAAAATCCATCACAAAGATTTAAATTAATAGGAGTTACAGGAACAAAAGGAAAAACAACAACAACATTTATGATAAAAGAAATCTTAGAAAAAGCAGGAAAAAAAGTTGGACTAATAGGAACAATTGCAACATATATAAATGGTAAGAAGTTAAAAGATAACGATAGAACAACACCAGAAAGTTTAGAATTACAACAGATTTTTGCACAAATGGTAAAAGAAGGTGTAGAAGTAGTTGTAATGGAAGTATCTTCACAAAGTCTAAAATTACATAGAGTTGATGGGTGTAATTTTGATATAGTATTATTTACAAACTTCTCAGAAGACCATATTAGTGCAAATGAGCACCCAGATATGCAAGATTATTTCAATTCAAAATTGAAATTATTTAAAATGTGCAAAACAGGAATTTCAAATGCAGATGACTTATATGGAGCAAAAATACCAAATTTATTCCCAGATAGTAATATAACAACATATGGAATTGATAATTTTGCAAATGTATTAGCAAGAGATATTACAATTACAAATTCATATGTTGACTTTAGAGTAAAAATAACAGATAGAAATGAGAGAGTAAAAACTTGTATTCCAGGTAGATTTAGTGTATATAACTCACTAGCTGCAATTTGTGTTGCACAAAAATTTGGAGTTTCACCTGAAGCTGTGAAAGAAGCTTTAGAAGAGGTTAGAGTACCAGGAAGATCAGAATTAGTAGATAACAAGTTAGAATTACCAATAATGATAGATTATGCACATTCACCAGAAAGCTTAGAAAATATATTACAAGCAGTAAAAAGCTATACAAGAGGAAAAGTAATATCTGTATTTGGATGTGGAGGAGATAGAGACACGACTAAAAGAGCAATTATGGGTGAGATTTCTGGAAGAATAGCTGACTATACATTTATTACATCAGACAATCCTCGTACAGAAGAACCACAAAAAATTGTAGAGCAAATAGAAGAAGGAATGAAAAAGACAAAAGGAAAATATACAGTCATTGTAGACAGAGTAGAAGCAATAAAAGAAGCAATAAAAATGGCAACCAAAAGAGACATTGTGATTTTAGCTGGAAAAGGTCATGAACCATATCAAGAAATAAATGGAGTTAAACATCCATTTGATGAAAGAATTATTGTAAAAGAATTAGTAGAAGAAATAGGGCAAGAACAAGAAAATAAAAAATCAAAAAAGAAGAAATAAAGAAAAAACAAAGGATATAACAAAGTTTCTAATTTGTAAACTTCGTGCATATTTTTAGGAAAGGTTTGATAAATTTGGGATTCGAGACAGCAATATTAATCATATCGTTTATAGTATCAATTATTTTAGGAATTATAATTATACCAATATTAAGAAAACTAAAAATAGGTCAAATTGAAAGAGATGATGGTCCACAATCACATTTAAAAAAACAAGGCACACCAACTATGGGTGGAATTATTATGATAATTTCAATGATTATAACAGTAACAGGGGTAGATATATTTTTTATATTAAAAGGACAAAGTGAAATAGCAAATAAATTATTTCCAATTTTATTATTAACAATAGGGTTTGGATTGATAGGATTTATTGATGACTTCAAGAAGTTAGTTTTAAAAAATACAAAAGGACTAAAACCAGCATACAAAATGTTAGGTTTATTACTCATATCAGTAGCATATGTAGTATATTTAGTTTATGGATTACATATTGAAACAGAAACTTATATTCCATTTTTAAAACAAATGATTTCAATTCCAACTTATTTTTATATACCATTTGCAATTATAGTTATACTTGCAACAACAAATGCAGTTAATTTAACAGACGGAATTGACGGACTATCATCAGGTGTTAGTGCTATTATAATTACATGCTTAACAATTATAGGGATTTTGTTCCAAGTACAAGAAATTGGAGTATTTGGAAGTGTTATAGTAGGAACAGTACTAGGATTTTTAATGTTCAACTTACACCCTGCTAAGGTATTTATGGGAGATACAGGCTCATTATTATTAGGAGGAGTTATATCAGCAATGGCCTTATATTTGAAAATTCCATTATTATTAGTAATTATAGCTCTTATTCCAGTATTAGAAACTTTATCTGTTATTATACAAGTAGCATATTTTAAGAAAACAGGTAATAGAATATTTAAAATGGCACCTTTACATCATCATTTTGAATTATCAGGTTGGAAAGAAAGTAAAGTTGTTATAATATTTAGTTTAATTACATTAATCTTATGTGTAATTGGATTAATGGCTGTTTAAAAAATTATGAAAGGGAAAGACCAATGGCAAAAAAGAGAAAAGAAAGAAGTTTTTCAAGCTTTCTAAATAATCCATTTGATTTTACATTATTGATAACTATTCTTTTATTATTATCTATTGGATTAGTTATGGTATTATCAGCAAGTTCACCATCAGCACTATCAGAAAGTGGAAATAGCTATTCCTATTTTTCAAAACAATTGATTTTTGCAATTTTAGGAATAGTAGCAATGCTTTTTATATCAAAAATAGATTATAGATTTTATCAAAAATTTTATAAACATGCTTGGGTAATTGCTTTTATTTTATTAGCGTTAGTGTTAGTTGCTGGTAGAACAGTTAATGGAGCAAAAAGATGGATTTATGTTACAGAAACATTATCATTTCAACCATCAGAACTTGTAAAATTATTAATGATTATATTTTATGCAGGAATATTAGTTAAAAATAGAGATGAATTAAATAAATATGGCAAAGGTTTCTTCAAACATATTTGTTTATTAGCACCTATAATAGGTTTGTTACTGTTAGAACCACACTTTAGTGCTTCTATAGTTATTATAGGGATTTGTAGTATTATGATGATAATGGGAGGTTGTAAATTCTGGCACTTTGTAGCAACAGGAGGAGTTGTAGGAATTCCAGCAATGATACTTTTAATAGTATTAGAGCCATACAGATTGACAAGAGTTATGACATTTTTAAATCCGTGGAAATATGCAACAGACGAAGGATGGCAGGTTATTCAAAGTTTATATGCGATAGGCTCAGGGGGAGTATTTGGAGTAGGATTAGGAGAAAGTAAACAAAAATATTTATATATACCAGAGCCACATAATGATTTTATATTTTCAATTTTAGGAGAAGAAATAGGATTTGTAGGTTGTGCAGTAGTTTTGATATTGTTTGCAATATTTATATGGAGAGGTGTGCTAATTGCAATGAGAGCTCCAGATATGTTTGGTAGTTTAATTGCGATTGGTATTACAGCATTAGTTGCAATACAAGTTATTATAAATGTAGCTGTTGTTACTTCATCAATGCCAGCAACAGGTATGCCACTGCCGTTTTTTAGCTATCGGTGGAACAGCACTGTTTATTTTGTTGTGTGAGATGGGGGTATTGTTAAATATATCAAGAGCAAGTGCAAAATAGTGAGTGCTGCGCTCGACGCGAACATTACTCCATATATTTCAAAGAATTTTTAAATGTATTTCAATCACATTCGATACTGCATAAATATTTATATATCAGTATCTTTATAAAAGTATTAATAGTTAAAATAAAAGGGGAAGTTAAATGGACGAAATGTATGAAGATATGACAATTGATGAATTAAATGTTGATGAAAAGATTAAAGAAGCTTTAAAAAAATCAGGATTCAAATATGTAAGGCAACTAGAAAATAAAAATATTAGAAGAATTTATGAATTAACAAGTTTAGGGCGTAAATATATTGATCAATTAGAGGAACAATTGTATCAATTAGATGTAGAGCTTAAAGATGAGCGTGATGATGATGACACTAAAAGTAGATTTGAAAAGTGGAGAGAAGAAAATGCATTAAAGAAATCAAAAGATGAAAAGTGTCAAAATGCAGAGATAAATTCAAATGATAAAAATAACGAAAGTAAAGATAAAAATAGTGAAGTTAGAAGTGATGATGAAGAGGAGAGAGGATAATGAAGGCTATAATTGCAGCAGCTGGAACAGCTGGACATATTAATCCAGGATTAGCAATTGCAAATAAGATTATGCAAGAAGATAAAAACTCAGAAATTATCTTTATTGGAACAGACAGAGGACTTGAAAATGATTTAGTTCCAAGGGCTGGTTATAAGCTAAAAACAATATATGCATATGGCTTAAGTAAAAAAATATCAATAGATAACCTAAAGAAATTATATAAAACATATAAAGGATATGGTCAGGCTAAAAAGATTATAAAAGAATTTAATCCAGACATTGTTATAGGAACAGGTGGATATATTTGTGGAGCAACAATTACTGCTGCACATTCTTTAAAAATTCCTACAATGTTACACGAAAGTAATGCATTTCCAGGAATGGCAGTTAAAATGTTAGCTAAAAAAACAAATACAATACTAGTATCTTTTAAAGATGCAATTTCAAGAATTAAAAATGCAAAAAAAATTGTATATACAGGAACACCTGTAAAAATAAGAAAAAAAGAATATAATGAGAATCAAAAAGATAAAATAATAAAAGATATAAAACTATCAAAAAATAAGCCAATTGTTTTAGTGTTTGGTGGAAGCCAAGGAGCAAAAAAAATTAATGATACTATTATCGAAATTATAAAAAATAAGCAAAATAAAAATTATCAAATTATATGGGCAGCAGGTCCAAAACAATATGATATAATAAAAGAAATTTTGAAAAAAGAAAAAATAGATATAGAAAATATTGAACAGGTTAGAATAGTGCCATATATTTATAATATGGAAGAAGTAATGAACATATCAAATATAATAGTAGCTAGAAGTGGTGCAATGACAGTTACAGAAATAGCAAATTTAGGAAAGCCATCAATTTTAGTGCCATTACCAAATGTAAGTCATAACCATCAATTATATAATGCAAAAGTTTTAGAAAAAATAAATGCAGCCAAAATAATTTTAGATGACGAAATGAAAGCCGAAACATTAAATAATATGATTGAAGAAATTGTACTTGACAAAAATAAAATAGAAGAAATGGGAAAAAACGCATTAAAAGTATCAACAACTGATGTAGAGGAAAAAATATATAGTGAAATTAAGAAATTAGTAAAATAAACAAATTAGTAAAATAGGGGTAAAGAAATGTTAAAAAACATACAATTTAAAATTATACTTGTCTTTTTTCTTGTCGGTATAGTTATTATTAGTGGATTAGGAATTGTTTTTCTTAATTCAATTAATAATGTAGAGATGCAAATTGAAAGTGGACAAGTAAATAGCATAAGACAAGTTTCAGATATGAATAGTTATATTATAACAAATACAAGGACAACCTTGTTTATTGCAGCAATTGTTTTTGCAGTTGTTGGGGTATTAATTGCAATTTTCTTATCAAGATTCGTAATATATCCTATAAACAAATTAATTGAAAGTGCAGAAAAGATAGCAGATGACGAAAAGACAAGTAAAAAGTCATCTAAAGCAAAAAAGAAAAATAATGTAGGAGCTTTAGAAAATGTATTTGGAATAATGACAACAGAACTAAAGGAAAAATTAAGTGAAGTATCAACACAAAAAAACCAAATAGAAACAATATTATTGCATATGACAGATGGAATTATTGCTTTTAACAGAAAAGGTGAAATTATTTTAATAAACCCAGCGGCTAAAAAGTTTCTAAGTATTAGACCAGAAGACAATAATTTTGATGATATTTTCAAAAAATTCAACCTTGATATTAATATGGAAAAGGTTATATACTTAGAAAACTGGACATCAACAGAACAAAGAATAAAAGTTGAAGACATATATGTAAATGTATTTTTTGCACCATTTAAGAATGAATCAGACAGACCAGATGGAGTAATTGCAGTAGTGCAGGATATAACAGAACACGTAAAATTAGACAATATGCAAAAAGAATTTGTGGCAGATGTATCACATGAATTAAAAACACCAATTACATCAATAATGGGATATGCAGATACATTGTTAGAAGGCGAATATGATAAAGAAACACAAGACAAATTTTTAAATGTAATCGCATCAGAAGCAAGAAGAATGGCAAAACTAGTTACAGACTTATTAACATTATCAAGATATGACAATAATAAAGGAACTCAAAAAGAAACATTTGACTTAGGAACATTAGTAAAAAGTTGTCAAGAAAAACTAGAAATAGAAATTCAAAAGAAAAAACATAATGTAAGCTGTTTTGTAACAGCAGATGTACCACCAGTTTATGCAGAAAAATATGATATAGAGAGAGTAGTACTAAATATACTAACAAACAGTATCAAATACACACCAGAAGGTGGAGAAATAAAAATATATGTAGGATTTGTATACAATGATGCATATATAAAAGTATTTGACAATGGAATAGGAATTCCAGAAGATGACTTAACAAGAATATTTGAAAGATTTTATAGAGTAGACAAAGCTCGTACAAGAGAAATGGGAGGAACAGGATTAGGACTTTCAATAGCAAAAGAAATCTTAGATAAAAATGGTGGAAGTATTGATATAAAAAGTGTTGTGGGAGAAGGAACAGAAGTAGTAGTTAGAATTCCTACGAAACAATGAGACACTTGGGACAGTCCAAATTTGTCTCATTTTTTTGTAGAAATTTGTCGTAAATTGCTTCATTAAAAAATAATATTGTATGAAAGTTACTTAAAATTTAATTACGATAGTTTATTAATTAAGAAATACTACCCTCTTTTTGTTATTAAAGATATATATTTAAACTATCATAATTAAATTTTGAGCGATTGCCATATAAGTAAAAACAAATGATATTGACAACAGAAGCTAAGGAGAGTATAATAAGAAAAGAAAAAAATGGAGAGAAAGTTAAAAAATCTTTCTCAAGTAGATTTGTACCAAGAAAGGGATGAAACTAAAAAATGAAAAGAATAGTAACAATAAAAACACGTAATTTAGAAGAGAGCAAACAAAATGGAGGATGTGGAGAATGTCAAACATCATGCCAATCAGCTTGTAAAACATCATGTGGAGTAGCAAATCAAAAATGCGAAAAAGCAAGTAAATAATAAACTAAAATAATTATATTGTAAAAAAGTTGCCGGACCAAAGATAAAAAATCTTGATGGACGGCAATTATTAATATATTGTACACAAATTTAGTTACAGTTCAGTTTTAAAATTATTTACTTGCGCGCAGAAGTTTATATTTAAATATTTTTTCGTTATCCCCATTCTAAAAATCCTAACAAAAGTTCATAGAACTTTTGAGGATTTTTGAATGGTCCCCACAATTCCACTTCAAAATATTGAAATATAAACTTCTTCGCGCTATTCAAAATAATTCTTACTGAACTGTAACCAAATTTACTGAAAAATTTTAAATTTTTTAGATTTGTTTTTAAAAAGGAGAAATAGAAATGATACATCAGTACAAATTAAACGAATTTAACATAGTATTAGACACATACAGTGGAGCCGCTCACTGTGTTGATGATTTAAGCTATGACATCATAGAAAAATACGAGCAGGAAAACAAAGAAGAAATAAAAACAGAAATGCTAGAAAAATATCCAGAATTGAATGAAAAAGATATAGAAGAAACAATGCAAGAAATAGAAAATTTAATAAAAGAAGGAAAACTTTTTTCAAAAGATCAATATGAAATAGACAAACTAGATTTAAAAAAGCGTGACACAGTAGTAAAAGCATTATGCTTACATATAGCTCATACCTGTAATTTGAACTGTGAATACTGTTTTGCAGGGCAAGGAAAGTATCATGGAGAAGATGCATTAATGAGTTTTGAAGTTGGAAAACAAGCTTTAGACTTTTTAATAGAAAATTCAGGAACAAGAAGAAATTTAGAGGTGGACTTTTTTGGAGGAGAGCCATTAGTAAATTTTGATGTTGTAAAGCAATTAGTGGAATATGCAAGGAGTATAGAAAATGAACATAATAAACATTTTAGATTTACACTAACTACAAATGGAGTCTTATTAAATGATGATGTTATAGAGTTTTTAAATAAAGAAATGGATAATGTAGTATTAAGTTTAGATGGAAGAAAAGAAGTTCACGATAGGCTAAGAAAGAATATAAATGGAGAAGGGAGTTATGACCTAATAGTACCTAAGTTTAAAAATTTTGTAGAAAAAAGAAAAGGTAAAGAATACTATATGAGAGGAACATTTACAAAAGAAAACTTAGATTTTACAAAAGACATATTTCATATGGCAGATTTAGGATTTACGGAATTATCAATGGAGCCAGTTGTGGCAAGTCCAGACAAATCTTATGCTATAAAAGAGGAAGACTTAGATAAAATTTATGAACAATATGAGATTTTAGCAAAAGAAATGATAAAAAGAAAACAAAATGGAAATCCATTTACATTTTATCATTACATGATAGATTTATCAGCAGGACCTTGCATTTATAAAAGAATTACAGGTTGTGGCTCTGGAACTGAATATTTAGCAGTAACTCCAAACGGAGATTTTTATCCATGTCATCAATTTGTGGGAAATAAAAAGTTCTTAATGGGAAATATAAAAGACGGAATAACAAACACCAAACTAAGAGATGAATTCAAGCTATGCAATGCCTATTCAAGAGAAGAATGTAAAGAATGTTGGGCAAAATTGTATTGTAGCGGAGGCTGTAGTGCAAACGCATATAATTCTACAGGAAGCATAAACAATGTTTATGAAAATGGTTGTAAAATGTTCAAAAAGAGAATAGAGTGTGCGATTATGGTAAAAGTAGCAGAAGCTATGGAGGGGGAAGTAACATTATAATATGGGAAAATTATATGATGAACTACAAAAATATGGAGAAAAAGAAAACTGCCCAATGCATATGCCAGGACATAAAAGAAATACACAGTTACTTGGAAACAAATTACCATACAATATAGATATAACAGAAATTCATGGATTTGATAATTTACACAATCCAGAGGGGATTATAAAAGAAATAGAAGATAAATCAAAAAGGATATTTTCAAGTAAAAGAAGTTTTATATTAGTGAATCGGAAGTACTTGTGGAATTCTAGTAGGGATAAGGGCAGCTGTAAAGCCATATGATAAAATTTTAGTTGCAAGAAATTGTCATAAATCAGTATATAACGCAATAGAACTTAATTTTTTAGAGCCAGTATTTATTGAACCACAAAAAAATGAATTTAATATAGATTTAGATATATCTGCAGAACAAGTAGAAAATGCTTTAAAAGAACATAAAGATATTAAATTAGTAGTTATAACATCTCCTAATTATGAAGGAGTAATTAGCGATATAAAGAAAATATGTGAAATTGCACATATGTATAATATACCAGTTTTAGTAGATGAAGCACATGGAGCACATTTAAATTTTATGAATGAGCTAAAAGATACAGAAGCAATAAATTCGGGAGCAGATATAGTAATTCAAAGTTTACACAAGACTTTACCGGCATTAACTCAAACTGCAATTATGCATATACAAGGCGATTTAATTTCAGAAAATAAAGTAGAAAGAGCTTTAGACATTTTTGAGACAAGCAGTCCATCATATATTTTAATGTCTTCAATAGATGAATGTTTAACTATAATAGAAGAAAAGGGAGTGGAATTATTCAAAAAATATGAAGACAATTTAAAAGATTTTTATACAAAAATAAATAAATTAGAGAAGCTAAAAGTTTTAAGAAATTATATAGTGAATAATAAATATGATAGCGGGAAAATTGTAATTATAACACAAGGAACAAATATCAATGGAAAGCAATTAGCAGATATTTTGAGAATTCAGTATAATATAGAAGTGGAAATGGCAAATGTGAATTATATTATAGCAATGACAAGTATTTGTGATACTAATAGAAATTTTGAGAAATTAGCTGATGCTTTAATTGAAGTAGATGAAAGACTTGAATATAAAAATGAAAAAGAGCAAAAATATGATAAAAAAGATCAAAAATATTTTATAAATGTACCAGAAAGAAAGATGTCAATACAAGAAACAGAAATACTTGAAGATTTTAAATTTACTAATTTTAGGCAAGCTTTGGGTATGGTTTCAAAAGAATATATTTGGATTTACCCACCAGGAATTCCGATAATTACTCCAGGGGAAGTAATTAGTAAAGAAGTAATAGAAAAGTTAGAGGAAATTATAAAGTCAGATATAAGTGTAAAAACTAGTTATGGTAAATTTCCTGAAATTGCTACTATTGATAGATAGAAGTGAGACAATTGGTATTATTCCATTTGTCTCATATAATTTACTACTTCTTCTGCATTTGATATATCATTTTTTAAATTATTATCTAAATAATTTAAAGAATCTGCACATATATAGTAATTTCTTGTTTTTACAATTAAATATGTAATGATTGCTTCAATAATTATTTCTTTTTCATATGAATATTTTGTATTGAAAGCATATTCGCTAATTATTAATTCAATATTATTAAATAATTCAATTGTTTTCAAAATATCTTTTATTTCGTCTGAATGAATTAAGACATGTTTATCTGGTTTATTATCATATTTATTGGTTGTGTCTATATTTCCTGATATATGTATTATTTTTACTTTTTCTTTATATTTTAAATTATTTAGATAATTTTCATAAGATATATTTAATTGTTGTGCTGACAATTTTGCATGCGAAATGTCGAATACTCCAAAGTCTGATATTTTCCAGTTATCACTGACAAAATCAGGTGATAGAGTAATTGGGTCAAAGTCAAAACCTCCTGGTATATTTTCTAAACCGATTACTATTTTATTTTTAAAAAATCCTTCTAAGATATTTTTTAAATTTTGCATATTATTATATAAAGTTTGATCAAGTTCTTTATTAGAATGATTTTTTAATCTATCTTGATTTTCTAATCCAATATGTGTACTAATTTTTGTAACATTATTAATATTTGCCAGTATAGAGCATAACTTTTCCCAATCAACATTTTTAGAAAAGTTTATACTATTTATTGCTGGTGTTATTCCTGGAAACCCATGTATATCAGAATTTATACCTGTTTTGTTTACTAAAGAGATAAATTGCTCTAATGTATCATAAGTACAATGTTTCCCAGGATATTTAAGTGTATTAATATATCCTTTTTCTATTAGAAATTCATATATTTTATCATATTTATTTTGAGGTTCAGATAATTCGTTTAAATAATTAATTCCTATATCAATCATAATTTTTTCACTCATCTATTAATTTTTCTATATTTTTAATTACAGTATCTATATTAAATGTTTTACTTCTTTGCTGTATATTATTTTTAAATTTATTTCGTATATTGGAATTTGTTAAAACTGTTTTTAAACCTTCGTATAGACTATCTGTGTTATTGTCAACAATCATACTATGTTCGCCACTTTTACCAAGAATTTCTTCTGTGCCAGGACAATTAGTAGATACAATTACTTTTTCTAAAATAGTAGCTTCTAACAAAGCAGAACTTAATCCCTCTATCCTTGAGGAACATACAAATATGTCTGCTTTTTTTAAATATTTATATGGATTATCTGAATAACCAATTAAATTAACAGTTTGTTCTAAATGATTATTTTTTATATATTTTTCTAGTTGTTTTCTTTCTTTTCCTTCACCTATAATCCATAATGTATGAACAATATTATTTTGTATTAATTTAGTATGAACTTCTAGTAATCTATCAAATCCTTTTTCTTTTACAAGTCTTCCTACAGAACATACTATATATCCGTTTTGATTTAGTTTTTCAGTTATATTTTCATTTGATTTTTGTAGTATTTCTTTTGAGTTAACAGGATTTACTTGAACATATAAGTTTTCTTTAATTCCTGTTTTTTGGATGAATTTATTTTTTACATCTTTTGATACACATATAATTTTATCAAATTTTTTATAAGTTTCTATTTCATCTTTAATATTTTTAAAAATATTAATTTTGGAAACATTATTAATATCTGTGTGTATCCAAGTTATTTTTTTTGATTTTTTATTTTTGGAATTAGCAATAAATTTAGATACCTTTCCTTCTAAAAATGATATTTCTATATCATATTCTTCTTTAATTGAAATTTTATATAAAAGCTTAGGAATATATTTTATAATAATAATATAAAGTTTCCATAGTATATCCATTAACTTAATACAAGTTTTGTGAAATTTAGCTTGCTTATTTTGTCTAATATTTTTAAAAAATGTGTTAAATATATATTTATATTTTACTCCTTCTATATTATTTATATCTTGTATATATAATCCATCATTAACAATTGATAATACTGTTATATCATACTTATTTTTGTTAATGTTTTTTAGTAAGTTTATTAGTACTTTTTCTGCTCCTCCTACTTGCAATGTATGCACTGCGAATAATATCTTTTTCATTAAATCCTCCTTAACAGACTATGTGAAGTATATCACAATATTGTTTTTGGTTCAAATAATTTATGGTAATCGCAGAAATAAAGATTAAATTTTTTTATTTTATTACAAATTCATCTTTAATACTTA
>CANPDB010000033.1 GCA_947572725.1 uncultured Clostridium sp.
TAATTCTGTGGATAACATTTCGTCATTTTTTCAAAAAATACCGAAACTTAAAATTATTAACATAATTTATATATTTTTAAATAATTTATTCTAACTTTACTTTTTAGTCAAATTATGATAAACTTTTTATATCTTAATTATGGAGGTAAAAATAGTGAAAAATGAACTAATATTAATACTAGATTTTGGAGGACAATACAATCAACTAATAGCAAGAAGAGTAAGAGAATGTAATGTATATTCAGAAGTAGTACCTTTTGATATAACAATTGAAAAAATCAAAGAAAAAAATCCAAAAGGAATAATATTCACAGGAGGACCAGCAAGTGTATATGGAGAAGAATCACCAAGATGTGCTGAAGGAATTTTTGACTTAGGAATACCTATACTTGGTATTTGTTATGGAATGCAACTTATGACACATACATTAAATGGAAATGTAGCAAGAGCTGACAAAAGAGAATATGGAACAATAGATGTAAAAATAGACAACGCCTCTCCCCTTTTCCAAGGATTTGATAATGAAAATGTATTTTTAATGAGCCATACTGATTTTGTAGAAACAGTACCAGACGGTTTTAAAAATATTGGAACAACAACATCTTGTCCAAATGCTGCTATGGAAAATAGAGAAAAGAAATTATATGGAATTCAATTTCATCCTGAAGTAAACAATTCAGTAAATGGTACTCAAGTTATTAAAAACTTTTTATTTAATATTTGTGGCTGTACTGGTGATTGGGTTATATCTTCATTTGTTGAAGATTCTATAAAAACTTTAAAAGAAAAAATTGGAGATAAAAAAGCTTTATGTGCTTTATCTGGTGGTGTTGACTCATCAGTTGCAGCAGTATTACTTTCTAAGGCAATTGGAAAAAATCTAACCTGTATTTTTGTTGACCATGGACTTCTTCGTAAAAATGAAGGTGATGAAGTTGAAGAAATATTTACTAAAAATTATGATTTGAATTTTATTAGAGTAGATGCAAAAGATAGATTTTTAAATAAACTTGCAGGTGTTACAGATCCTGAAAGAAAAAGAAAAATTATTGGTGAGGAATTTATAAGAGTATTTGAAGAAGAAGCTAAAAAAATTGGAACTGTTGATTTTCTAGTTCAAGGTACTATTTATCCTGATGTAATTGAAAGTGGTTTAGGAAAAAGTTCTGTAATAAAAAGTCATCACAATGTTGGTGGGCTTCCTGACTATGTTGATTTTAAAGAAATTGTAGAACCTTTAAGAGATTTATTTAAAGATGAAGTTAGAAAAACTGGATTAGAGTTAGGCATACCTGAAAACTTAGTATATAGACAACCATTCCCTGGCCCTGGTTTAGCAATTCGTGTAATTGGAGATATTACAGATGATAAATTAACAATATTAAAAGATGCAGATGCTATTTTTAGAGAAGAAATCGCAAATGCAGGTTTACACAAAAATATAAATCAATATTTTTCTGTATTAACAAATTTAAAATCTGTTGGTGTTATGGGAGATGAAAGAACTTATGATTATACAGTAGCTCTTCGTGCTGTTGAAACTACTGATTTTATGACAGGTATTTGGAGTAAAATTCCTTATGAAGTTTTAGAAAGGGTTTCTTCTAGAATTGTTAATGAGGTAAATCATGTTAATCGTGTTGTTTATGATATTACTTCTAAGCCTCCTGCAACAATAGAATGGGAATAAAATCCCATTCTATTTTTTGTCAAAAATAGTTTTAAACACACCCCTATCTATCAAACTAGCAAAAATATTTTTAACAATAATCAAAACAATAGGCCCAATAAGTAGTCCAAAAACTCCAATAAACTTAAAACCAGTGTACATAGCAATCAAAGTAAAAATCGGATGAACACCTATATTCTTACTAACCAATTTAGGCTCTAAAATCTGTCTTACGACAGACATAATAATAAGTAAAACAATTATGGCAATTCCCAATTTTAAATCACCATTAATACCACAAAGAATTGCCCAAGGTATCATAACTGTACCAGAACCTAAAATTGGCAAAGCATCTACAAAACCAATAAATAACGCCATTAGTAGTGGGTACTGAACATTAAAACCTATTATCCTTAATAAATATAATCCTACTAAAGAAATGATAAAGGAAACTAAAATCAAGGTTGCTTCTGCTTTTAAATATCCTCCTAAAGTTTTTATTAAATCTCGTAAATGACTACCTATCTTTTTTACCCATAATTTTGGCAGATGATGCTCAATTTGATCTAATATATATATTTTGTCTACGCAAATAAAATACAATGCAATTACAGTAATACCAATACATATAGCAATAGATGGTAGACTAGTAACTACATCTATTAAACCTGTTAAAGAATTTCTAATCCAATTTGATACAGTATTTAAAATCTCTCCTGTTGAATTTTGTATTACATTTAAAATTTCATCTGATAAGTGAATTTTGTCAAAATCAAAACTAGTCATAAAATTGTCAAATATTTGATGTGCTTTTTCAAAATAATCATTTAGACCTTGAAGTAAACTAGAAGATTCTGAAAAAAGCGTTATTATTAACCAAGTCAAACTTCCTAATATAATAATTGATACAATAGCAAATATTATAATCGAACTTGTTCTTCTTGTTAGATGCGTTTTTTTCATAATATATTTTATTGCAGGTTCAATCATTAAAGATATAATAAATGCAACTAAAAAAGGCATATAAAAAATTGATAATTTTAATCCAATTAATAAGCCTAATAATATAAAAATTACATATAAAATTCTTTTTCCAACTCTTGTCCAATAAGAAACATCATAAATCATAATTCTAACACCTTTATTTTATTATATGCAAAAGGACGGAGAATATCCGTCCCTTTGAAAATTGTATAAGTAAAATATTGAATTTTCCCATACAATTTAATTATTGCTATTCTTATTCTGCATTTTTTTCGTGACCATTGCAATTACAAATATTTTCTATTGTTGTACATACTTCTTGTTTTCCTAAGTCTCTATCATTTTGTGCTAAATTTCCTAATGTTAATATTCCTATTACATGATTTTGATTATCACATACAGGTAATCTTCTAATTTGGTTTTGTGCCATTTTAGATTCAGCATTTGACATTTCATCATCTTTTTTACAAGTACATACATCACATGTCATAATGTCGCTAACAGGTGTTGATTTTGCATCTTTTTCACAAGATACGCATCTTAAAATAATGTCTCTGTCTGTTACAATACCACATATGCAGTTATTGTCATCACATACAGGAATGCATCCTATATGCTTTTCACTCATTAATTTTGCAACTTCATTAAGCTTTGTATTAGGGTCTACACAACATACATCATTACACATACATTCATTGACTTTCATGTTTTCTACCACCTTTCAAAGTTGTTCATTTTTATTGTTTGCAAAATTAATTTTTTTATTCTATTTAACATTATTAATTTTCAAATAATTCTGGGTATTGATATTCCATATTTCCTCTTGGCATAATTGGAGGTCTAGGTCCTGGTCCTGGTCCTCCTGGAAATGGTGGTCTTGGTGGTCTAGGAAATGGTGGGCGATTTCCATGAAATCCTGGTCTTCCTAATAATTCTCTAATTAATAAAATTTGAATCAAATCCCTCAAATTCCTATTTCTAAATTGTCTATCTTCTCCCCTATTTTCTTGTTCTTTTTTTACAGAAGTACTTTGTCTATTCATTTCTTTTCTTGTATTGTTAAAATTTGTTGTATTATTAGAATTGTTATTTTGAGTTGTGTTATTAACTTCATTATTTAAAGTGATATTAATATCTATTTCGCTTGGCTCAACTGCTTTATAAATTTCATCTGTCATTTCTTCTACTAATTCTCTATTTATTGGTCCAGTGCAATTTCTACAAGTTTTTACTATCATTGGATAAACAATTTTATATATTTCAGGATAACATTCTTCTAATAAAACATTATCTACGTTTTGCCTATCAGGCATAGTATTAAAATTACTGCCATATGCTGTACATTCATTAGGATTAGTATTTGGATATCCTAATATACTTCTTATGTATTCCTCATATGATTGTTGATTCATATAAAAAACCTCCTTTATATTTTATATATAATATGAGCAGGTTTTTTGTTTTGTGAGGTTTAGTTCAATTTTTGTACAAATTCTTTATATTTTTTTCCACGCTCCA
The DNA here is from genome assembly GCA_947572725.1 of uncultured Clostridium sp. Classification (GTDB taxonomy): domain Bacteria; phylum Bacillota; class Clostridia; order TANB77; family CAG-508; genus CAG-269. Next base: position 4,172 of record CANPDB010000033.1, read on the forward strand.
CTGCATTTTTGAACATATCAAAACTTGCACTAGCAGGCGAAAATAACACTACTTCTTTTGGTTTTGTTACTTTTTTTGCTACTTCTACTGCTTCTTCTAAAGTGCTACACATATAAATTGGTAATTCTTTATTTTGTTGCTCTGCTTCTTGCTTTACAGCATCAAAAATTTTTCCAGCTGTTTGACCTATAAGTATTAAATTAGTAACTTTTTCAAGAATTGGTTTAGCAAGTGGTTCATAATCTAAGTTCTTATCATATCCCCCTGCAATCAGTGTAATTGGTTCTTCAAAAGCATTTATACCCGCATTTGCTCTTGTTGGAGAAGAACTTGCTGAGTCGTTATACCATTTTACTACATTTAATTCTCTTACAAATTCTAATCTATGTTCCACTCCTTTAAATTCTTTAACAATTGTTGCAGCTTGTTCTAAATCAACTAATGTATTAACAGCAGCAAACGCAGTTGCTATATTTTCATAATTGTGATTTCCTCTTAATAATACCTCGTCTGTATTTAATATATGTTTTCTAACACCTTCATTGCATTGCTTTATTATCTTATTTTCAACAATAAAACCATCATTCAATTTTTCTTTACTACTAAACAAAATAACCTTTCCTTTTGCTTCTTTACTGCAATTTTTTGTTATTTCATTGTCATTATTTAGTATTAAGATACCATTCTCATTTTGATATTTAAAAATGTTTTTCTTGGCATCTATGTATTCTTGATAGTCTTTATGTATATTTAAATGATTTGGGGTTATATTAGTTATAACGGCTATATCAGGGCTTATTTCCATTTGCATTAATTGAAAACTACTTAATTCTAACACTACTATATCATTTGGAGTTATTTCTGATAACTTAGTAAATAATGGTGTTCCTATATTTCCTCCTAAAAAAGTTTTCTTTCCTGCTTTTTCTAAAATATAATTAATCAAACTTGTAGTAGTAGTTTTTCCATCACTTCCAGTAACTCCAATAATTTTACAAGGACACATTTTCATTAACATTTCAATTTCAGTTGTTACAATAGCTCCCCTATTTGCTTCTTCAACTAATTCAGGCTTTGTTGGTAGACAACTAGGAGAACGAAAAATGATGTCAAAATTTTTTAAGTTTTTTAAAGATTCTTTACCAAAGAAAAATTTGAAGTTATATGATTTTATTTTGTCCATTATTTTTTTTGGTATACTATCTATTTGCCTGTCATCAAAAACTGTGACATTTGCTTTTTTTTCATACATATAGTCTACTAAAGGTATGTTGCTAACTCCTAATCCTATAATTGCTATTTTTCTAAATCTTACATAATCATTAAATTCTTCTAATTGTTCATTTTTAAAATTCATTGTTTCACTTCCCTATTCTTTTTTATTTTTTTAATTCATTTTATTTTATGAATTTGTATGTGTTATGTGATTTTATATTTTTAGTGCTTGTACTTAAAAATTATTTTAATATGGATATTATATACTAAAGTTTTATAAAAAACAATTTTAATATGTAAAAAATTACAATTACAATTCAGTATATTTTTTTGCAATAAAGGACACAATAATAATGAAATCTTGAATGGAGGTGCTTTTCATGTCAAATAAAGAAAATCAAAAAAATAACAAAAGCAATAAAAACAATCAACAAAACAAAAATAATGAAAGACAAAACAACAACGAAAATTGCAGATAATTTTATATTGCCATTGGTTCCGGGTTTAAATGGCAACTTTTAAGATATTGTGAACCTAGGGCAAATTGAAGTTGTAAAACAATAATATATGAAAATTTTGTATTTTCATATATAACAAGAAGAGTATTTTATTATATTAGTTATTATTAGTAATATAATAAAATACTCTTTTCTTCTCTTTCTTATTTTGTCATGAAATACTTTACTTGTATAACAAAATCCGACAAAAATATGAGACAAAATGAGACTGTCCCAAGTGTCTCATTTTGTTCCAAATATTCTATCTCCTGCATCTCCTAGTCCTGGAACTATGTATCCTACTTCATTTAGTTTTTCATCAACCGCTGCTGTATATACCTGTACATCTGGATGTACTTCTTCTAATTTTTTAAGCCCTTCTGGTGCAGAAAGAATTGACAAAAATTTAATCTTTTTAACTCCATCTTCTTTTAACATAGTTATTGTATCTATTGCTGATCCTCCTGTTGCAAGCATTGGGTCTAATACAATTACTTCTCTATTTGCTATATCACTTGGCATTTTATAATAGTAACGAACAGGCTTTAATGTTTCTTCATTTCTATATAAACCAACATGACCTATTTTAGCATTTGGAATTGTTCTTAATAATCCGTCCAACATTCCTGTTCCTGCTCTTAAAATTGGAACAAAAGCATATTTGTTCTCATCTAATTTTTTTGCTTTTGTTTTACATATAGGTGTTTCTATTTCTACTTCTGTTAATGTAGCATCAGACATAGCTTCATAACATAAAAATGTTGCTATCTCTCCAACAATTTCTCTAAATTCTTTAGTCCCTGTTTCTTTACTTCTAATTATTGATAATTTATGACTAATTAAAGGGTTATCTAAAACAATTGCTTTCATATTTTTTCTTCCTTTCTAATTTTGCCACTGGGGACGGGGATTTTTGGCATTTTTTTTATATTCGTGTTAGTGTTCAAAATATTAAAATATAAACTCATAGGAGCGAGTAGATAATAAATTCTAACAGTTAGAAATTAATTGCCATTTAAACCCGGAACCATTGGCAACTTATTTATATAGTTTCTTTAACTGTTTCCTTTTTCTCTTCTTTACTCTCTTTACTTTCTTTGTTTTTTGGATCAGAATTTTCTTCTTTTTCTTCTGGTAAACAAAGATTTAATGCTATTCCTATTATTGCTGCTAAGCTCATTCCTGAGATTGTTATTGATAAGTCTCCTGATACTATTGATATAGCTGCTCCTCCTAGTCCTAAAACTAACATTGTTGATGCAACTACCACATTTTTAGATTTTCCAAAGTCTATTTGATTTTGAATTAGTACTTTTAGTCCATTAACTGCTATAAATCCATATAGTAGTAGAGATACACCACCTAATACTGGATTTGGTATTGTAGATACTATTGCTGTGAATTTTCCTAAAAATCCTAAGCAAATTGCAAATATTGCTGCTAATCCTATAACCCATACAGATGCTATTTTTGTCATTCCTACAACAGATGTATTTTCTCCATATGTTGTGTTTGCTGGTCCTCCTAAAAGTCCTGCTACAAATGTTGCGATACCATCTCCTAATAATGTTTTATCTAATCCTGGCTCTTTTAATAAATCTTTTCCTATTATAGCTCCTAAAGCTGTGTGGTCTCCTATATGTTCACACATAGTTACTAATGCAATTGGTGCTATTGTAAGTATTGCTGAAAAACTTGGTGTGTAATTTACAAATGGTATTATGAAACTTGGCATACTAAAGAATGAAGCTTCTAATACTGGTGTGAAGTCAACTAATCCAAAACAAATTGCTGATATGTATCCAACTACAATACCAATTAAAAATGGTATTATTTTTATAAATCCTTTTCCTCTTACCATTACAATTGCAGTTGTTAAAAATGTTATTAATGCAACTGCTACACCTCTCCAATCAATTTCTGCACCTGTTGAAAGTCCAATTTGAGAAATAGCACTTGGTGCTAATCCTAATCCTATAATCATAATCATTGGTCCTATTACAAGTGGTGGTAATAATTTGTTAATCCAATTTTTTCCTATAAGTTTTACAACTAATGCAAATACAATATAAATTAATCCTACTGCCATAACTCCTGTCATAGCTCCATCAATTCCACCTTTTAAGTATGCTGCTGCTAGTGGTGCTATGAAAGCAAATGAGCTTCCTAAATATACTGGTGATTTACCTCTTGTGCATAGTATGTAAATTAAAGTTCCAATTCCTGAAGCTACTAAAGCAACTGGTATTGTAAGTACTGTTTCTCCTGCTGTAGAGTTTACTAATATAGGTACTAATATTGTAGCACCAAACATTGCAAAAACATGTTGTATCGCTAAAATAATCCATTTAGCTATTGCTGGTTTTTCGTTTACATCTAATGTTAATTTTTCTTGTTCCATCGAAAAGTTCCCCCTTATTTAATTTATTTTTTCTAGTGCAAAATGAATTCTATAAATTTTATGATTTTCATTTCATTTTTATTGCTAAATTATAAAACTTAATGTTATTTAATAATATAGATATAATGTTTTTTTGTTGTTTAGATAAAGTATTCTATTTGTACTTTATTTTGTAAAAATAGAAATTTTCATAGTGTTTCTTATATAATAAAAATGCAGAAAAAAAGATACTAATTTTTTAAATTGAAATTAGTATCTTTTCCATAAAATCTATAATAAAGAATAAAACAAATGCAAAAGTAACAGTTATTTGAACTGTATAAACGCTTTTATTTGCTTTTTGTTTTTTTCTTAATTTTCTTGTCATTTTTTGCACCTCTTCAAAAATATACTATATCTTTTTTAAAAATGCAATAGTTTTCATAAATTTAATGCTCTTTTTTATTATTTAATTGTTTTATGATAAAAATATAACGAAATGTCAGTATAAAATATTTATCTGTATCTCAGTTACCTTACATATATTAAGAAATTCTAATATAGTATAACGAGCCTCTTTCACTTAGTCCTCACTAACGTTCGACATGAACTTCCCTCATTATATTATATAAGAATTTCTAAACATATTCCAGTTACATTCGATACTAAATAAATATTTTATACTGACATTTCGTTTAATATAATATTACAAACAATTAAATAGTAAAAAATTAAAATTGATATTTTTCTCTTTTTTTGTAGCTAGTATGCAATAGCTTTTCAGCTCTGTAACTTCCTGGTTTTTCTAAAAACTCTTCATATATGTTTTTAACAACAGGATTTTCGTGAGATTTTCTTATAGTACTTTTTTCGTCTATTGAATAAAGTGCATCTGCCCTTAACTTTCTAACATCAATTTCTGAACGCACCTTTGAGCTCTTAATTGGTTGACCACCACCCATTACACATCCTCCTGGACATGCCATTATTTCTACAAATTTATAATCAGCTTTTCCATTTTTTATTTCTTCTAATATTTCTTTAGCATTTGCTAATCCACTTGCTGCAACTACATTAATATCTTTTCCAGCTATATTTACAGAAGCTTTTTTAATGCCATCTCCACCACGAACTTCTTTAAAGTCTATTTTTTCTAAATCTTTTCCTGTTAGTGTGTCTTGTGCAGTTCTTAAAGCTGCCTCCATAACTCCACCTGTTGTTCCAAATATTGCTGCTGCTCCTGTTGCCTCTCCCATTGGGTTATCAAATATGCTATCTTCTAGCTTTTCAAACTCAATATTTGCTTGTTTAATCATTCTTGAAAGTTCACGAGTAGTAATTACATTATCTACATCATAAAGTCCGTCATTTTTCATTTCTTCTCTTTGTCTTTCAAACTTTTTAGCAATACAAGGCATAACAGATACTACATATATTTTTTTAGGGTCTATTCCTTCCTTTTTAGCATAATAAGTTTTTAATAAACTTCCTAACATTTGATGTGGTGATTTACAAGTAGATAAATGTGGTAGTAGCTCTGGATAGTTCATTTCTATGTATTTTACCCATCCTGGACTGCAAGAAGTAATCATTGGTAAATTATCGTTTTCTGTAAATCTTTCTATAAATTCATTCGCTTCTTCCATAATAGTAAAATCTGCACCTGTATTTGTATCAAATACTTTGTCAAATCCTAATCTTTTAAGTGCTGTAACCATTTTTCCTGTTACATTAGTTCCTATTGGCATATCAAATTCTTCCCCTAATGCAACTCTAACTGCTGGTGCTGTTTGCACAATTACATAAGTGTCAGGATCTTTTAGTTTTACCCAAACATCATCAATTGTTTCTTTTTCGTGTAAAGCACCTGTTGGACACGCTTGTATACATTGGCCACAGTTTGTACAATTGACATCATTTAAACTATGATCTCCAACTGTAGAAATACAAGATTCAAATCCTCTATTAATACAGTCTATTGCTCCAATTTTCTGTACATTTTTACAAGCTGCAACACATCTTCTGCATAATATACATTTATTAAAATCTCTTACAATTGATGGAGATAAATTATCTATTGTATGTTCAGACATTTCGCCTTCAAACTCCACATTTAAAACATTAAATTTTCTTGCTAGGTTTTGTAATTCACAATTTCCGTTTCTTGTACAAGTTAAACAATCTCTATGATGATTTGAAAGTATTAAGTCTAATATTACATGTCTTGCTTCTAATACATTTGGTGTATTTGTATGTACCACCATTCCTTCTTCTACTGTTTGTATACATGAAGTAGCAAAACCTCTTCTTCCTTCTACTTCTACTATACACATTCTACAATCTCCAACTTCATTTATGTCTTTTAAAAAACATAATGTTGGAATATCTATTCCCACTTGTCTAGCTGCTTTTAAAATTGTAGTTCCCTTTTCTGTTTTTACTTCTTGACCATCAATAGTTAATGTAATAATTTCTTTACTCATTTTTAATCACATTCCTTTCTAAAGGCTTAAATCTAGTTAAAAATTAAATTTTAGCAGTGTTTTGTAAACTGCTCTACAGATTCAAAATTATAACTATTTTCAAACTACCTTATTAAACTGATTCGTCTATTTCATATTCTATAGGTGCTTGTTTTAATAATTCTAATTGCTCTTCTGTTAAATATTTTTTATCTATAATTACATTGAAAACAAATTCGTCAAAGTAATTATCATTCATAATGTAATATCCATCTACCTTCTCTTTTGTTCCATAACTATCCTCTATTTTCCATCTTTCAGGTTTTCCATCTATTACATTAACTCCTACAAAAGCCATCGCGTGATGTGGCGTAATGTTGTTAAAATTAATAGCTTCTTTTTTGGTTAGTCTCTTTAATCCAAGCATATTTTCATAATCGTATAATCCATTATCTAGTACACCAGATTTTTTGTCTCTATATTTTCTAATACTAACAGTCATATATACTGGCATATCATCTTTTAGTTGATTTATTACAAGAGTTTTTAATTCATTTATAGGCAAATTTAAAAACTTTGTACTATTCTCATTGTATATATTATTGAAATATTTCTTTTGATAGATTTTATGGTATTCTCTGTTATACATAGGTACATTACCTATAGAAACAAAATCGTTTAAATTTAAAGTTAAAAATTGTTCTTTGAATTTTATTGGTGTTAAGTTTTCTTTTCTAATGTAATTGTTTTGTTTATCTTTGTATTCGTAAGTAAATGTAGTTGGTGGCTCTCCTAAAATTTTAGATAAGAAAGTATAATTTTCTTGTAAAAATTGTTTTTTCATATTTCTTAGTGTTTCTATGCTTTCATTTCTTTTTTTAGCTTCTAATAAATAAGTTATATCTTTTTCAATTTTTTCTGTATATAATCTTTCTATTTCTGTTGAATCTTCACCTTCTACAGGATTTGGCATATAGCTTTCTGGTATTAGCCCATATTTGTTTACAATATTAGTAAACAAATGCCAATATCCACCTTCATTAGCACAATAGTATAATATTTTTTCTTTTTTTATAAAATCCATACTTACATCATTTGGTAAATTGATAATATTTTCGTAATTATTATTTGACTTTTCTAGTTTATCAAAAAATGCTATGTAGTTACTTGATAATTCAAATTTCATTAAATCTATATTTAAATTTTCTGCTATATTATATTTAATAGTATTAAATCCTGCATATATCCAACATTTTGAGCTTTCCTTTTGGTCATATCGTTTGCTATTTGGTAATTCTATATTGAATACTGGTTGATTTTTTACTATAATTTCTTGTCTAAGACAAGTGTTTTTGACTCCATTTTTTCTGATTGCATTTTCTATTTGTTTGTTTTCTGGATTTCTATTGTAGTTGTTTGAAAATTCTTTTATGTGTTCTAATTCTATGTTTATCATTTTTCCTCCAATTATTTATTACTATTTTGTCTTGTATTATTATTTCCTATATGTTATCTGAAGTTTATTTTATTAATATAATTGATTATTTAATATTTATAATCTGTCTTTCGCTTTGTATCTAATCTTATAAACTATCTAAAACTTGTTTCAGTATAGTAATTATTTCTTATTATTTGCAACTTGTTTCATTCATGTATCTAACTTAGTTTCCGATTGCGTGGAAAGGACAATTTGTTAAGCAAGTACCACATTTAATACATTTTTCTTGGTTTATTACTCTTTTTTCTCTTGCTTCTCCTTCAATTGCTCCAACTGGACAAGCTTTTTGACATAAACCGCAACCTTTACATTTTTCTTCATTTACTACTATTTTTGATAGTGCTTTACATTCTAATGTTTTACATTCTTTTTGAATTGCGTGTTGTTTAAATTCTTCTCTAAAATATTTCAATGTACTTATTACTGGATTTGGTGCACTTTGTCCTAGTCCACATATACTTGACTTTTGTATATTCTCTGCCAGTTTTTCTAGTTTATATATATCTAATTCAGTCCCTTCTCCTGATGATAATTTTTCTAATATTTCTAACATTCTTTTTGTTCCAATTCTACAAGGAGTACATTTACCACAACTTTCGCTTACAGTAAATTCCAAATAGAATTTAGCAAGTGATACCATACATTTTGTATCATCCATAACTATTAGTCCACCAGATCCCATCATAGATCCAATTTCTTTTAATGATTCATAATCTATTGGGGTATCTAAATGTTCTTTTGGTATACAACCACCTGAAGGTCCTCCTGTTTGAGCAGCTTTAAAATCTCTTCCATTTGGAATTCCTCCTCCAATGTCATATACAATTTCTCTTAATGTAGTTCCCATTGGTACCTCTACAAGTCCTATATTGTTTACATTTCCACCTAATGCAAATACTTTTGTACCTTTTGAATTTTCTGTTCCTATTGAAGAATACCATTTAGCACCATTTAAAATTATTTGTGCTATATTAGCATATGTTTCAACATTATTAATTAAAGTAGGTTTACCCCACAATCCATGTTGTGCTGGATATGGTGGTTTTACTCTTGGTTGCCCTCTCTTACCTTCAATTGATTCTAAAAGTGCTGTTTCTTCACCACAAACAAATGCCCCTGCACCCAAACGAATTTCAATATCAAAACTAAAATCAGTTCCAAAAATATTATCACCTAAAATTCCATAGTTTCTTGCCTGTTTAATTGCAATTTCTAATCTTTTAACAGCAATTGGATATTCTGCTCTAACATAAATAAATCCCTTATTTGCACCAATACTATACGCTGCAATTGCCATAGCCTCTAAAACTGAATGAGGATCTCCCTCCAAAATACTTCTATCCATAAAAGCACCTGGGTCACCTTCATCAGCATTACACACAACATACTTTTGAGCACCTTCTACAACTTTAGTAAGCTCCCACTTTTTACCTGTTGGGAAACCTGCTCCACCACGACCACGAAGACCAGATTCCTTAATAATATCAATAACTTCATCTTGTGACATCCCTGTTAAAACTTTTTCTAAAGCCTTATAACCATCAAAAGCTATGTACTCATCAATATCCTCTGGATTAATAACACCACAATTTTTCAAAGCAATCCTTTTTTGTTTTTTATAAAAAGCAAGGTCATCTAAACTATCAACAACACTACCATCAACATCTTTGCAAAGTAACCTTTCAACTTTGTTACCCTCTACAATATGAGTCTGAATAATCTCCTCACAATCATCAGGAGTAACCATAGCATAAAAAGTATCCTCTGGTCTAATAATTACAATAGGACCTTTTGCACACAAGCCAAAACAACCAGTTTTAATAACCCTTACATTTTCTATATTCCTCTCTTTTAAAATCCTATTAAAATTCTCTAAAATCTGTGGTGACTTTGAAGAAGTACAACCAGTACCGTGACATACTAAAATATGCTTTTCTCTTGAATCAGACTTTGTATTAACCCTTAAATCCAATTCCTTCCTTTTATCTTCTCTAATCATTTGAAGCTCTTTAACTGTTTTCATCAAATTCCTCCTTTTGAGACACTTGGGACGGTCCTCATTTGTCTCATTTTTTTGTCACTTTTTGTCATAAAACGCTTATAATAGTTTTAGACGCTTTCAACTGTCATCTTAATTTATGTTATATTTTTGTGCTTTTTCTTGTTACAGTTCAGTATAATTATTTTAAATATTGAAATATAAACTTTTGGGAGCAAGTAAATAACTTCTAGCTGAACTGTAACCTTTCCTTTTAATTTCATTATTTATCTTTTATTAATTCATTCAATTTATATAAATTCTTTGATATGCTAATAACTTCAATTGGTATTTTTATCAATTCATTATCTTTTGTTACATAATTTTCAATTTTTATATTATCAAGGTTTATAATGTTTTCTAATTCTTTTACTACATAATGTAGCTGAATGCAATGAGGAGATTTGTCAACAGTAGCAAATATTAATCTTTTTACATTCTCTCTTGCTATCATTCCTATTATTTTTGTTACAACCATATTTAGATGTGTTTCTTCTAAACAAACTTCATATATATTAGATGATATTTTTTGCAACTCTTCGAAAGCTTTTGGGCACATTTGAGGCAAGCAACTTCCTATTATAATCATTGTTTCTTCTACATCAAAACAATTTGTTTTTAATAATTCTTTCATACTAATTTATGTTCCTTTCTCAAAGTTGGAAAAACACCAAGTTTCTAACTTTCCAACTGTTTAGTATTATTTAGCATATTTTAGATTTATTACACCATTTGCTATTTTTCGACAAATTTGTGAGACATTTTTAACCTGTCCCTACTGTCTCATTAATTCATCTAATACTTGGTCTAGCTTCTGTACTGTTGCCTTTCCATATACTTCGCCATTTACTGTAAATACTGGCGCCAAACCACAAGCTCCTACGCACCTTGTTTCCTCTATTGAAAATTTACCATCTGGCGTTGTTTCTCCTGGCTCTATTTTTAGTCTTTCTAATAATCTGTCCATTATTTTTTGTGATCCTTTAACAAAGCATGCTGTTCCTAAACATACTGATATATTATATTTTCCTTTTGGTTTTAATGAAAATCTAGAATAAAATGTTATAACTCCATATATTTCTGCCATAGGAATTGATAAAAATTCTGATAGTTCTTTTTGTACCCACATTGGAACATATCCATAGTGTTCTTGAATTTCGTTTAACATTTGAATTAAGTTGTCTTTTACTGGTTGATATGTTGAAAAAAGTTCTTCCATAAATTTGTCTTTTTTTTCTTCTCCACAGCAACATTTTGATTTTGTTTGTTTGTTTTCTTCCATAAGAATCCTCCTTTTAATAATGTATATTATTAAATTGTTTAAATTATATCAAACTAAAAATTTTTATACAATATTTTTGGGGGAATTTTATTATTTTGTGTCGTTTTTTGTTTACAATTAACAGTTCTTTTAAAAAGAACATGACATCTAAAGAATTATCATATATTATTTTTTAGGAATGAATGTGGGGACCAACAAGTTACAGTTCGTAAATAAAATTCCAGGAGCAACTGCACCGTAGAAGTTTATCTATGAACTGTTAGAAGTTGGGAATGGATAAAAAATAATATATTATAACTCTTTAGCAAATATAAATTAACTATAATTTATAACGATAAAATGCAAAATAAAACACTACCTTTTATGGTAATGCTTTATTGTTTAATATTTTATTCAGCTTCTTTAATTACTTCTTCATTGTTTGAACCTTTAATTGAATTATAGAAATTAGCTGTTGTTGCACTAATATATGGTACTACATATATAGCTGCAATTCCAAATGTAACTCCTATTAATAAATACCACCCAATAAATGATAACTGTAATACAAATAAATCCCATTTGTGTCCATTCATCATTTCTTTACTTTTTGATAATGCTTCCCTAGCTGTAAGTTCTGGATTATCTGCTAATATGTAGAATGACATTGAATATGCATATTGTTTAATAATACCTGGTATTATTAATAACAATGTCCATAAAAATGTAAAGAAACTAACTATAATATTTAACCATAATGCTTTTCCTGTACTGTTAAATCCATCAAATACATTTCCTACAGATATTTCTTCTTTTTTTGCTAGTTTTAAGTATACCATACATAAAGATAATGAAAATGCTGGTGTTATTATGAATGATGCTATTCCTCCTACTAATGGTATAAATGCACATACAAATCCAATTGCAAAAATGATTAAGAACATTACAAATAAAATTCCAATTTTTCCTTTTATTTGCTCTTTTGCTGCACTTTTTAATTCTGCTCTTGTCATTTTAAACTCCTCCTTTTATTTTTGATAGTTATATTTTATGTCGTTTTTTGTCATATGTCAAGATTGTTTTCATAATTATTAAATAATATTTAATTTTTTATTAATTTATTCTTAATTTTTATTTTTTGTTGGATTTGTGTTTCTTTTAATGTAATTTTTTACTACTTGATCTACTACAATATATTTAGGATTTATGTTCTAATATATTTATACAACTACTTATTTTCTCAAGAGGAACTAGATGAGAAAGTTACTTTACATTCTAATATATTTATACAACTACTTAAGGCATATGAGTACTTGGGTAAAAAAATAAAACTTTACATTCTAATATATTTATACAACTACTTGAGGCATATGAGTACTTGGGTAAAAAAATAAAACTTTACATTCTAATATATTTATACAACTACTTTACAGGAATATTTGACTTAGATAAAGTAACAAACTTTACATTCTAATATATTTATACAACTACTTGAGCCTACTTCTAAATCATCACGTGACAATTGTGTCTTTACATTCTAATATATTTATACAACTACAGAACTTCTTTTTGTTGCCCTTGTTTTGTGACCGAACAACTTTACATTCTAATATATTTATACAACTACATATGAGTAGTGCAATAAAATTTTATAAAGGAAAGTACTTTACATTCTAATATATTTATATAACTACTTGTGAAGAAGTAGATACAAACATAACAACACCATACTTTACATTCTAATATATTTATATAACTACAATAACAGAAAGCATAAACGGAGAATTGATGTGCACAGCTTTACATTCTAATATATTTATATAACTACGTTATCTGGTAGTTCTGTTATGTTTGTGCCTTCTCTTTACATTCTAATATATTTATATAACTACATAACGAATTTAAAATAATAAATAAAACAAGATTTCTTTACATTCTAATATATTTATACAACTACCTTTCATACTAATAAAACTATGAAAAACAACAAAACCTTTACATTCTAATATATTTATACAACTACTACAAATAATAAAATAACCATTGTAACTACTGCTAAGACTTTACATTCTAATATATTTATACAACTACCGCCAACCCCAATCATAAACGAAAGATTTTCTCGCTTTACATTCTAATATATTTATACAACTACCTTGGCTTAATTGTTTTACTATTTCAATATATGACTTTACATTCTAATATATTTATACAACTACTAGAATTAAGAATATGTTGCAAGAAGAAGCTAAAAAACTTTACATTCTAATATATTTATACAACTACGGTGGGTGAAAAAGTATTAGTCAAACGCTAAAACAACTTTACATTCTAATATATTTATACAACTACAGACTGCACCTGTTTGCAGTTTAACCTTTGCTACCTTTACATTCTAATATATTTATACAACTACACAATACCGACTTGTCGTGAATGCCATAGCGAATCTTTACATTCTAATATATTTATACAACTACGCAAAAGATTTTTCTAATGAACTTATAGAAAAAACTTTACATTCTAATATATTTATACAACTACTTAAGATTGATGAATATCAAAAAAGATTAGAATATGCCTTTACATTCTAATATATTTATACAACTACGTATATATAGCTAAAGAAAATGACTTATCAGCACACTTTACATTCTAATATATTTATACAACTACTTCTCTATTTCTAAATCTACTATCTTTTCATTTCTTCTTTACATTCTAATATATTTATACAACTACTGTAGTTCTCTCTTCTCTTGTTTGTTCTAATATTTCCTTTACATTCTAATATATTTATACAACTACGATAGCACATTATATAGCAACAAAAGGCACAACGGTCTTTACATTCTAATATATTTATACAACTACAGGTACAAAAAAATCACCTAATAAAACTAGTACTTTAATACATCAATCTGTCTGTCATAAAAATAATAGCACAAAACTCAGATTAATAAAATACATTTTCTAAAAAAAGTAGACTTTTCTAGAAAAAACAATATCTGTCGTAGCTAGGCACTTTTAAACCTAATATACATCGACAGAAATATTTACAAAAAATTATCTGTCTTATCATCCTCAATCATTCCCAAAAATTCCTTTTCCAACCATCTCTGACTTCGACTTTTAAACAGAATTACACTATCCTTATTTTGTCTAATATATGTATCTAATTCTGATTTTAACTTTATAGCTTGTGATTCCAAAAGTTCTCCTTCAAAAACTGAATTTTGTATATGAACTAAATACTTTTTACATGTCTTAAATACTTTTCTCAGAACTTTGTGTCCCTCTTTATCTTCTAAATTAATATCATAAACTAAAATAACATACATATTACCACCACATTTTAAACCCTTCATATTTTTCATCTTCTAATAAATGCTTTATCAATTTATAAACTTCTAGTCTCATTAAATATTCATAACTAACTTCTCTATTCAATTTTTTATGTTTAATTTTTGTTTGTAATCTTGAATCTATTTCTCTAGTTATTTCTTTTCTAGCTTTATCCTTGATATATGTAAAATTCAATCCCTCCTCAAAGTCCTTTTCTGTTATTTGTTTTTTATTTAACATTGAAAATATAAGTCTATCTGCTATAATTGGTTTAAAAATTTCTGCTATATCTAAACATAAAGAAAATCTCCTTTCTGATGGTTCATGCAAATAACTAATTGTTGGATTTAATTGTGTCTTATAAATTTCACTTAAAACTCTAGTATAAATTATTGTATTAACATAGGAAATCAACGAATTTATAGCATTGTCTGGTGGATTTTTTACTCTTTTATCAAATGCAATATCTTGATTTATAATGATATTCCACGAATCATAATATACTTTTCGTATATTTCCTTCTATCCCCATTAACTCCTGAACATCTTTACATATATTAATTTGCTTTCGTAAAAATTCTATTTCCTTCATATATGAATTCAAATCTTTTCCACGATTATTGTAATATGTTAAATTCCTGTAAATATTATAAGATGCTGCTTCAATAAAACTTTTTGCAATTTCTAATCTTTTATTTTTATCCTTATAATGTTCTACTTGTTTTATTAAAAGCTTACCAGATACTAAAGCTTCTTTTGGATAATATGTGCCTGTATAAAATCCATAATAATTAAAAAAATGAATACTTATTCCAAATGGAGACAGAAAATTTAATAAACTAGTATTAAAATCTAATTCTGTCATAACATAAATGTCATCAACTCTTTCTACTGGAATTGACTTTTTAGTATTGTCCTTATATATAATCTCTAATGTATTATCTTTTCTTTGTAACCTACCACTTTTATATAAATAATATGATTGCTTCATAATAAATCTTTCCCTTCCTTATAACCTTAAACATAACATAAATCAAAATATGAACATTTTTTACATATATTAGAATTTATTATCTGTGGAGGCTTGTCCATTTCTATAATCTCCTCAATATTTTTAGTTACATTATCTAAGATTTCTCTATCTTCTGCTTCTAATACAACCTCTTTAGTCTGCCTTAAAAGTGGAAAGTCTATTTTTGCACTTATATTATCTATACCTTTATTTTCTAAATAATACATATAATATTTAATCTGCCAAATTCCAGCCTCTTCAATTGCTTTGGTCTTCTTTACTTCATGTAATACTGCTCCATTTTTTATAAAATCGATATTAATTGTATTATCTATTAATATTTGCTTTTTCTCTTTTGTGTAAGTTGTTTCATCTAATATCTTTCCTATTTTAACTAATTCACTATTTTGTTCCATATTAATTTGATTTGCAAAATACCATAATCTTCTTTGACATATAAAATAGTAATAAATCATAATTCCTGTTATACTCATTTATATCCTCCCATTTAAAACTCTCTTGTATCCATTTCATATTCTTCATCTTTTTCTAATAATAGTCCAATTTCACTATCATATTTGGTATCTATAATATATGTGCCTTCTATATAAGGGCATTTTGTAATCAAATCATTTAATTTCCACAAATTTGATTTATTAATTGATATAAATAACTTATTTATTTGTCTTCTTAATGAAAATTTTTCTTCTCTATTTTGTGATTCTTCATATTGTTTAAAAAGATTTAAGTTATCATCATAAACACATTTAGGAATTACATCTATATTATCAATATTTCTTAACAAATTTTGTGTCTCTTTTTTACTTGTATTATAATCAATTATATTATCTAGAATTCTACATGCTGATTTAAAATTATCATAAAATTGTGTACCTTCTAAAATTTCTTTTGAATACAATTTATCAACTAATTCTATTTTCGTTTTTTCTTGTAAAATTTGATTATTATGTTTCTCCAATAATTCTAGACTTTTTTGGTATATTTCTTTGTCATACACATATTTTATTCCACTTACTTCATTTGTATATATTTTTACATTAGGCTCTTCTTCAAAATATTCTCTACTTCTATAACATCTTCCTAATCTTTGAAATAGACTGTCTAGTGTTGACATTTCTGTATATAATAAATCAAAATCTATATCTAAAGATGCTTCTACTATCTGCGTTGTAATCCATATTCCAGAATTATGTTCTTGATTTGAAAACTGTTTTATTTGTTTTTCTTTATTATTTCTATCTTCTAATTCGAACCTAGAATGTAATAAATTTACATTATTAGCACCCTCATTTTTCAATTTCTTATACAATTCTGTTGCTTTGTTTATTGTATTAACTATAATTAGTACTTTTTTATCTTTTGATTTATTATGAATTTCTTCGATATCTTCATTTATTTTTTTATCTAATATTTGAATTTTATGTCTTTGGGTATCTTTAATGAATTCCTCATATTTAAATTTTATTTTCATCTCTTCTAACTTTTCTTTATATATTCTCGGAAGAGTTGCTGTCATTATCATAAACTTTCCACCTAAATCGTTTATCATTTGTAAACCTTTTAATATGATTGCAACAATTTCTGGTGAATATGCTTGGATTTCATCTATTATTATTTTTGAATAGCTTAATGTTGCATACATTTTTTCATATCCTCTATATTTGAAAACAAATGGAAATATTTGGTCTATTGTGCAAGTTGTTATTTTTTGATATAAATTTCTTGATTGCTCCATTTTCTTAATTTCATATTCAAAGTCTTCTATCTTCTCTACTTTTTCTTCTAAATAATCTAATGCCGTAGAGTGCAATAATCCTATATGTTTGTATCCAATTTGTTCTAGTATTCTGTCATAAATTGCATTAATACTTATTCTTAATGGTAATGTAAAAAATGTTTTATCATTTTTGCTCCATAATAATGAACTCTCTGTTTTTCCCATTCCAGTTGATCCAATTACAATTAAGTTCTCATCTTGATTTTCTAGTGAAAATTTTTGTAATTCGTTTAGTTTGAAGTCTTTGTTTTTCATAAAGCTTTCTACAAAACTTGCAATTCCATCAGTTGTTTCATTTTCTACTGCTACTCCAGCAGAACTGCAATGGTCTAGTCTATGTAGTAAACCTTTAATTAAACAATATTCCTTATATAGTACATCACCTTCTGTTATTCTTGCTTTACCTTCAACAAGTCCTAAGTAAAATGTTTTTATTTCTAGTACTTCAATTTGTAATTCTTTTCCTATTTTATCTAAATTTGGCTTTATATCCTCTTCTATTATTTCTTTTAATAATCCTCTATCTATATGTTCTACATTTCTTTCGTGATGATAAAAAATTGCTTGATATACTAGTTTTCTTTCATCTTCTGTCATATTGTATTTTTTGTTTGGTATAAACATTGGTGATATTTGTTCGTGTTTTATTTCATTGTTATTGAATCTAGTTTGTATTAGCTGTTTATGTATTCTTTTTCTTATTTCGTTTTGAAATCCTGAAAATACTTTTCCTGAATCGTGATATTTACAAATAATCTCCATTAGTTGCCAAAATCTTTCTTCAGGCATATTAATTATTTTAATAATCTTTTTTCCATATGTGTTTTTTAACACATCTAAATTTTCTAATAATTTGTCTGTATGTTCTTTTATTGTTTCTATTGGTTCTGATTTAGCATAAAATTTATAATTCATTTTCATTACTATTCCTTTCCTTAATGCAATTCGCAGCCATATTTAAAATATTAGATTAGCTAAAGAGTTATAATATATTATTTTTTATCCATTCCCAACTGCTAACAGTTTGT
>CANPDB010000034.1 GCA_947572725.1 uncultured Clostridium sp.
ATACTATATTTATTTTATTTTGACTACTTACCCACTCGATTTAGCGAAGAGCCATTTAATTATGGCAGTTTACAAATTTAAAACTACTCGCTCCCAGAGGATAGTATTTATATATTTAAACTGTCCTAATTAAATTTTAAGTGATTGTCATACAAATAATTTGCAATTTAATCTAGAAATTTTTTCTAAAATGGTGTTTTTTAAGAAAATTTATGGACATAAAACAATAGATATTGTATAATTAGTATGTAATTATAATAAATGAAAGGGTGTAAACCAATGTTAAAAGATAAGAACTTCTTAAATGAAGATAACAGAAATCTATCTGAAGTTTTTAGAGAATTACAAGAAGCACAAAAACAAAATATAGAATTATATAATGTAACAAACCAATATAAAAATACAATGCACAATAACTATGAAGAAATAAATGAAAATAAACTTAATACATCTACAAAAAAAACTTCATCAAAAAAATCATCTAAGCAATCATATGGTCCTAATGACATTTATCCATCAGCAGACTTAAAATTATCACATATTATCACAGGTTGTTCAATATTAGTAATAGCAATGGCTATACTATTTCCAAAAAATACTTCTTTCAAAGAAAGTTATGCAAAAGTTGAAGAACCTGAAAGCATAACAGAATATGAATTAAACAGACATAGACTAAATATGCAAAACATTATATCTGAAAATTCTGATATGGATAAAGTAAAAGAACAAGTAGTTGAAGAAAGAGAAGTAGCATTTGAAACAACATATACAAATAACAGCACACGTCCAAAAGGAGAAGAAATCGTAGTACAAGAAGGAGCACTTGGAAAAGATAGTGTAACAGCTGTAAAAACATATGAAAATGGAAATTTTGTTGAAGAAATTATATTAGGAAAAGAAAGTATAGAAAAACCAGTAGAAAAAATTATTGATATAGGTACTTCTGACTTCCTTGCAAAACACAAAGTTCATCTTGAAGATACTATGTATTTAATAGATAAAGCTAATTTAAAAGAATCTGCTGACGACTCTTCAAATGATGTAGCAGAAATCAAAGCAAGTTTAGATGTTAAACTTTTAGAATTACCTAACGAAGAATGGTGTAAAGTTTCTTTTGACTCAGTTGAAGGGTACATAAAAACATCTCAATTAACATCATCACATACTACTCCAAACATTGTGGAGAAAAACAGAATTCAAAGAATACTTATTAAAGTAAATGTTGATATGGAATTAAACAAACCAAGTGGATTAACACTAAACGACTATAAAAAAGTCTTTACTAGTTTACCTGGTGATACTAAAAAAATATTCCAAGATAACTATACTGTATTTTATAACATAGAAAAGAAATACAATATAAACGGTATTTTCTTAGCATCAATGGCAATACACGAAAGTAGTTGGGGAACATCTCAAATCGCTACTGAAAAGAAAAATTTATTTGGATATGGCTCATATGATTCAACACCATATGAATCTTCATTCGAATTTGATAGTTATGCAGAAGGAATAGAAACAGTTGCAAAATCACTAGTAAAATATTACTTAAATCCATCTGGAACAAAAATATATGATGGAGAAACAGCAGCAGCTTGGTACTATAATGGGCCTACACTAATTGGTGTAAACACTAGATATGCAAGTGATAGTGATTGGCATAAAAAAGTGTATTCATATATGGAACTTTTATATAATAGACTATAAACTTACTTATGAAAAAAGGAGTAATTATGAGAAAATTAAATTTTAAAGTAAAAAATGCAAAACTTGCTTTTGTTATATTAATGATTTTAGCATTCATCATATTTTTATTATATTATAACTATATATTATTCACTTCATTTGCAAAAAATAAATTTGCAGATGAAATGGTAGAAATAGCTGATAAAAATGAAAATTCAATATTTAGTATACAAAAAATATTGTTATATAGTAATGCTACCGCAAATGATAATTCCGAGGACCAATCTTTAAAAAACATGAGTATTTCGCAATATTCAGACATTTCAATATTTATTGATAACACTAGCTATATAACAGATTTAACAAATGAAAATACAGTAAAAGAATTGTATATTGATAATATTTCAATACAAGCTAATTCTGATAAAGGAACCAAAATTTTAAATTATAAAAATCCTTTAAATTTTGGTAAGTATAAAGAAATTGAAGGTTCTAAAAATGATAGAATAGATTTTAACATTATTAATACAAATTCTGAAAATGAAAATCATGATTATTCTGCACCAACTTTTTATACTGATTGCTCTAATCCTATTACATTGGGATATTTAAATAAAGATTTATTAACAAATTATTCTGCAACAGATGGGTCTAATACAATTTCTTTCAATGGAAAAGTATTAAAAGAAGCTGAAGTTGATTTAAATGATATTAATTATACTTTGAAGTTTAAAATTCATATTGTGAATAATTTGAATGAAAAATTTGTATATGATATGTCTCTTGATGTTAATCTAGATGATGACAATGGCGGTATTTATAATGGTTATGTTTACAGAGGTAAAACTACTTCTGGTAAAGAGTATAGATTTTTTAAAGAAAAATAACAATTTGTTTCAGTTCAGATTTAATGATTTAAAATAACGCGAAGGAGTTTATATATTCATTAGTATTTAAAAGAAGTAACTATGATGTTACTTCTTTTTATGTCAAAAAAGACAATACTCTTTAGTAATCTTATTATATTTATATATTTCTTTATGCACTTTTTAACTCAAGCCTTAGCTTATCAGCAATCATAGCAATAAATTCTGAATTTGTTGGTTTTCCTTTTGCAGCTGATACTGTATATCCAAAAATATTCTCAACTGCCTCTTGTTGTCCTCTACCCCAAGCAACTTCAATTGCGTGGCGAATGGCACGTTCTACCCTACTTGGTGTAGTGTTAAATGTTATGTAAAATTCGTGTTTCTAAAAAATTGGCTATTGCAATAAATATTCGTTGCATTTACCTCGATATGTTTATTGGATTGATTGTAGTATTATTTTCATTATTTGTCAATACCAATAAATTTTTGTTTATTGCATTGTTCAAATTACCTTATATCTTTTTTTCACATATATAATATTAAACGGAAAAACATCTCATCATCTATAATACTATAATATAGATAATGTGTTAGAATCCGATATTATATATACTAAATAATTACCTGTCTAAAAGCATTTAGTTTTTTAAAATCTATTTTGAAATGAATTATCTATTTTAGTTTTCTTTCTTGTATTGATGATAATAACATAAGATTTCTCAAAGACGAATCTTCTTCTCCATTAATACCACCTGCAACTCTATTTAGTCTATATTCTTTTTTAAATTTTTTAACTATTTTTTCTTCTTCTTTATCTATAGCAAAAAATCCTTTCACTTCTTTATAATATATTCTAGTAGTGTCTAATGCTCCAAATGAATCTATTGATAAAATTGAAGTATCTACACTTCCATTAAGCAATCTAGCAAATGCCTTTCGATTACTCCAATGAGTTAAAATCCTTTTCTTTATATTTTCTGATTTTCCTATATATATTTGATTATAATTATCTAAAACTAATATATATATACCTGAAATATCCTTGACTTCATATAAATCAAATACTTCTTTAAATTTATTTTTTTGTACAAATTTTAACAAATATCTGTCAAAATCATTATGATTAATATTTGAAAAGAAACTTATATTTAAGTCATAATTTTCCATACATTTTTTATAATGTATTTTTACAAATTCATCTGTATAATGTTCATAATCAGCAAATATCTCGTTAGGTATAATGTAATACTGCTTTGGAACAAGTATTGGCTCTTTTTGTGTTCTATTATAAACTTCTGTGGCAATACGGATGTTTCTTTTATCTTGATAATCTAATTCGTTTGTTGGAATACAATAATTATCCCTAGTTAATTTATTTCTTTCTGTTTTTCTTAATTTTGAATTAAAGTGTACTATGTACTCATATTTATTTTCAACTTCTCCCTTTGAAAAATATTTTCCACAACTTGTACATTGATATTTTTGCTTTCCATTATAACTTCCTCTTTTGTGAAGATTCTTAGAAGCACAATATATACATTTCATTTATATTCCTCCAACATTATATAGTATAATAAAACACAAATTCTAGAGTTATATATTTTTTATAATATCAAATACTTAATATAAAGTCAATTAAAACTCTGATTTTATGGTGTATATAACTGTTGATATTACTGAATTTGTGATGACACATTTTTAGAAAATTATTGAATTTATGCCATTTTGTAGGTTAGCCATATAATTTTATCATCTTCAAAATTAAAACTGCTCCAAAACGTACTAGTAAACAAAAAGAAAAAGGAGTTGAACTCCTTAATCTCCATACGTTCCACTCCAGTTTAAATCCCAACTTCCTCTAGTACATTCAATTTGTAAATAATAGTATGCACCTTTTGTTACACTTACGCTTTTGTTTACAACATAATCTCCTATTTCATTTACCATTAGCTTATATAAATCTTGATTAGAATCCAATAATTCTACACTAAAATGACCTTGTCCTTTGAATGTTCCACTTAGTCTAAATGTATTACTACTCATACATACCTTCATAATTGTTTTTCCATTAGTTTCAACAATTACCTTATCTTTTTTTGCATCTAATTCTGCCTGTTGTCTTTTTATTTCTTCTTCTTGTTGTTTTCTTCTTTCTAATTCTTCTTGTGCTTTCTTTTCTGCTTCAATTCTATTCACTTCATTTGTTGCATTATTATACATATCAACAATAGTTTGATTTCCTAAATCCTTATATTTTTCTAATAATGTTTTTGCTGATGAATATTCTTTATTATTTATTTTTTCTTTACCTTGTGCAATAACTTGTTGCAATGTCTGTTCCTTAATTTCATTTTGTTTGTTAGTCGCTAAATCTACAATTTCTTTATTAGTATTTTTATTATCTGTAATTACTGTTCCAAATAGATTATATGCTTCTATATATTTTTGTTCTTGTATGTATTTATTAGCTTTATTTATATTTGAATACCCATTAACCTTTAAATATTTATTAGAAATAGTTTGATTACTTGAATTTTTATCTTTTATACTTTTTATCATACTAACTAATTTTTCATCATCATTACCATTTTTTATATTCTCTATTCTTTCATCTATTGCTTGATATAGTTTTTTGTATGCTTCTGATGAAAATTCTGTTTCTTCTGTATGTTCTGCTATTATAGAAGTAAACTTTTCAAAATCCGAATCATTCTTTATTACTTCATAGCAAATTGATAAATCATTATTATATTTTTCTAATCTTTGTTGCTCTTTTATGTAGTTAGTTATTCCAAAATATAAACTAGTTCCAATTAAAATTACTGCTACAATTCCTAAAATAGTATATATTATTTTTTTCTTCAACTCTTTTGAAAGATTATATTTTGTGTGTTTTTCTAAATAAAAATCACAATATTTACATTCTTTTAATTTTAAATCTTCATATTCTCTAAAACAATGCGGACATTTCATTATTTCCTTTTTTTCTATTTTAAATTTTTCAATTAGTCTTTCTTTATTTTTATCAATTAAATTCATTATAAACATTATTATAACAAATGCAAGTATTGATATGATTAAAATCAACATACTTTTACACCTACTTTATTTTAATACTTTCTATCATTTTATTAAATGTTTCTAAATCTTCTCCCTCTAATGACATACAATAGATATAATTGTCATCTTCAACATACAGTAATGCTCCACTTAATCCGCCAATTCCACTAATTTCAAATTCTATCTTATATCCGTTTAACCCACTTACTTTTACATCATCTGTATTTAATTTACTTACTTTATAATCAAATAAACTATTTTCACTTAACTTATCCATATTAGAACTACCTAATTGCTTTAATGTTTCATCTTTCAATTTTATTGCCGTATTTCTTGTATTTGGTAATTCTGCTTTTTTCATTAAATAGAATTCTATTTTATTATTGCCATATTCAAAATTTTTTCCATAAAAGTCTGAGGAATCGTCTGTTATTTTCCAATTTTTATTATATTTAATTGTAAATTTATCTGTTTTACAAGTTTTAAAATCTTTCCACTTTATTTGATTAGATATAATTACTCCTATAATAATTATTATAATAACTGCTACTACTGATATAATTGTAAACATTTTTTTCTTCTCCATATTTTCACATCTCCATTTCTATATAAAATCTTCTTTTAGGATTTTTAATTTTTAAATTTTTAATTTTTGATTATTTACTCATTGAATTTATTATACTACCATATAAACAACTGTCGCAAAATGTTTCATCATCCCATATAGCTTTACCACACTTGGCACATTTCTTTGTTTTTCCTTTTTTGTGTATTTCACAGTATATAGAGCCTTTTACTGCATTTTTAGGGCAACCACTTGCTTGACAGCTTTGTGTAGTAGTCGTCGTAGTGCTTTCTTCTTGATATGTATGTGTATTTGTATTACAAAAATCATATTTACCAGCAATAATTATTGCAAGTATTACTGGTATAGACACCCATATTATCAAGTTTATTATTCCATATTTATCAATATTTTCTGTAAATATATTTTTCATTTAATATAAACCTTTCTTTTAAAATTTTTATAAATTAGAACATTGCTTCTACTAACTGTTTATATATTTTATCATCAATTTCAATAAGACTTTTCTTTCCATCTTTAAATTGTATTGTTACAATGTAAATTCCTTTATTTTTTGCACTTAACCCAGCTAATAGTCCAACTCCACCGAGCAATACTGCTCCAGCACCTGCTCTTAATACTGCACTTGTTCCACTTTTTCTTTGTTCTTCTGTTATAATTTCATAATTTTCTATTGTAGCTTTATTTAAAATAATATCTGCTTGTCCGCCAAAAGTTAAATGTAGGTATGGAGCATTAACTCCTTTGAAAACACTCCATTCTGTATAATCTCCTTTTATTACTTTGTTTTTAGCACTTGCCATTTTCTGTTACTCCTTACTTAATAATTTTTTCTTTCCCATTCCTTATAATCGTCCCAAGCTCTTTGTTCTTCTTTTGTTAAAGTTTCTCCGTTTTTCTTTTTATCATAAGCATCATATAAAGACTTTTCATAGTTTGACTGACTTTTTGTTGATGAGCCATTGCCACTAAAAACACTTACTAATAGAAGAACTACAAGTATACATATTCCTATAAATACAAATATTCCTATATTATTATTGTTTTCATTATTCATACATTAACACCACCTTTCGACAAAGTTCAACTTTTAAAATTATTTTACCATACTAATTATTAATATACAATACTTTCCGTTTCTTAATTATTAAATTTTTTTAATGTAAAATATTAGCCAAGAGGTGGAAATAATGGATTTCAAAGCGATAGGAAAAAGAATAAAAAATAAAAGAATAGAATTAGAATTGACACAAGAACAGCTTGCTGAAGGAACAGGTTTGACTGATACATATATTGGAGCAATAGAAAGGGCAACTTCAAAATGTAGCATAGAAACACTTGTAAAAATAGCACAATTTCTTGATATGAATATGGATTATTTATTATTTGGAACTACTGTAAATAATATAGATAATCGTTTTAGTGAAATTATAAAAAAATTGCCAAAAGAGAAACAAAATTTATATATAGAATTATGCGAAGCAATAGCTGATAAACTAAAATAAAAGAGTATGAGGAAAACTTCATACTCTAATTTATTATATAATATGTATTAAAACTTCGCCATTTTGGTCGAATTCTAACTTTATACTTGTATTACTTTCATTTGTGTAGAAATTTGCAATCCAATCTATGCCAACACTTATTTTCTCAATATTATCATCAAAAACGATTAATCTATTCTTTTTTGATAAAATATTTGCATTTTCAATCTTAATTTTCTGTTTAATTATTCCATTGACTTTAATTAGTAATACTTTATGATTCATTCTTTTAATTATTTCTTTTAAGCTCTTATATTTAATCTTTCTCAATTTTAAAATCTCCTTTTTTACTATTGGGGAATTTATCACCAGTAATAGCAAAATTTCCATTATAATTATACTAATAATCTATATTTATGGAATATTCACCTTCCATATCAATTTTTACACTTTTGTTAGTAACTTTTATCTCTTCAATCCAATATGGGTCGATTTTAAATTCTGCTTGTTCTCCATTAGAAAATATCATAGTATTTTTTGAAATAAAATATTTCATATTTGGAATAATAACTGTCGTTTCTATTGCTCCTGTAATATTTATATAAATTTCTTTATTCTTAAATTTTTCATTCAATAATTTAATAATTCTTTTCGTTTCTTCTTTATTCATTATACATCTACCTCCATTTTAGTATATTCTTGTTTTAATCTGTACCAAAGGGTCTTTTTACATCCGAGCCATTTGCCATCCTTACTCGTTTGTTATTTCTTTATTATCTATTTTTTTATATAATTCTTTTAACTGCTCAATGTTTGGAGTGTAAGCGGGGCGTCCTTTACTTTTCTTAATTTTTAAATTTTCCATTTTTAAATTTCTCCTTAAATTTCAAATTCATCATAAGCCTCATCAATTTCGTCCTGTTCAATTCCAATATAAGCCAGTGTTATAGATGGGCTTGAGTGATTAAATAATTTTTGCAACATAGCTACATCTTTCGTTAATTTATAGAAATGATAACCGAAATGTTTTGCGTAGAGTATGAGTTCCTATTTCTTCCAATCCTATTTTTTTTGCTACATAATTAAGTATACGATAGGCTTGTACTCGTGTAATAGGCTCATTTTGTCCTTTTCTACTGCAAAATAAATAATCTGTCATTTTTAAATTTTTGCAATATTCTGCAAACTCTCGTGATAATGTATCATTTATCTTGAATTTTTTACGTTTTGATGTTTTCTGTTCTATTATAGTTATATGGGATTTTACTGTTCTATCCTCATTTAATACATCTAATACTTTTAATTTTATGATGTCTGATATTCTTAATCCGTGTATTTATTCCAGTTACGAAAAGTAAATAATCTCTTGTACCTTTTTTCTTCAATTCAATTTTCATTTCATTTATTTTTGCTTTTGACCTAATAGGCTGAACAATTTTCATTTTTTCAAAATCCTCCTTAAATTCCTCGTTTTGTTACATTGTAAGTAACACTTAATATCAATATGTTACCTTCAAATTAAACATTTTTATTAAAATTCTTTCAATCCCTTATGTAGCAACATTTACATCTATTTTGCTTTATGTAACAAAATAACTATTGTGTTACATTCACTACTTGCTACAGATGTAAATAATAAATATTAACTCTAGCAAAATCTTTAGTATTAAAAATAACATTTTCTAAATTTCCTCCAGCATTTCAATTTTTAAATTTTCGGAATTAACAAACATTTGTCATAGTATTTGTCAATTCCAAAATAATCTTTCTAACACATACAGCTTACAAAATCATCATTTGCAACTATTATATGGTCTAAAAACTGTACTCCCATAACTTTTGACATATCTTTTATCATACTAGTTACATTTATGTCCTTTGAACTTGGTTTTGGTGTTCCACTTGGGTGGTTATGACATAGAATAAACTTATTTGCATTTGATAATAGAATTGTTTTAAATATTGTTTTTAAATCTATATTGCAATAATCTAAACCACCTTTTGCCACTTGTGAATAGGCTATAATATTGTTTCGAGCATTTAAGCAAATAAGTAACATATTTTCTTCTGTTGCCTTGTCTAGTTCTTCAATATCATTTATATATTTAACAATGTCTCTTGCTGACTTTACAATTTTACTGTTATATCTATAATTCTTTTCTTGTATCATTTGTAATTTTATTTTACTAAAATTCATTTTCTAAATCCTCCTTATTATTTATGAGGTAGGGGAATAAATCCCCTTTTAACCTCTAGCAATACATTTTTTCAAGTTGTTGTCTTGTACCTGTTTTAAATCCGTATTGCTTTAAAAATTCTTTTAAATGTCTTGTACTGGTTTGGCTGTAAAATCCGTTTATATGTACTTTGTTGTCTTTAATTTCTGCTATAATCGTACTATAACTTTGCAATTTAATAACTCCATTCTCTTTAATAACTTTTGCTTTACCATAAAAACTTTTTACATTTGAATAAACTGGTTCTAAATCCATAATAAAAATTCACTCCTTTAACAAAAATTTTTTCAAAACTCTTGCAAACAAAGTGAATTTCATAGTATAATCTAATTATACAAAATGAGTTCGCAAGAATTTCGTTTTGTGTGTTGTGGTGTAGTGTGCAACCGACCAAAGTTAGCACTACATCGCTTTTTTAATTTTCTTTTTTAGTAATAATTATTTTACCTGTCTTATATTCTACATCAAGGTCATCATTTACCTTAAATCCTGTCTTGTCAATTCCTGTCTTACTTAATGCTATTCTATAACCTTTTATAGAATTTTCTTTTTTTGCGTTGTATTGTTCAACACCTTGTAATTTAGGCATTTTCCCTCCCTCCTTAACTCTGTATATAGTATATCATATTACCCACGTGGTGTCAATACTTTTTTGAAAATTTTTCAAAGTTTTTTAGTTCCAAAAATTTTAATACAAAGGGATAGGGCGGTATTTACATAACCCTGTAAAAATGGCTCTATATAAAGGTATATAGCACTTATGAAGTCCTATAGATTTTTTTATAAACCTACAGGGGTGGGGGCTACTTTTCACTTTCCATATAATACAAAAACTACCTCCCTTATATACACTACCCTACATACTTCGACCCACCAAAACAAAAACATCATCTAAAATCTCATAATAATATTTTTGTAATTCTTAATTTTTGTTTGTTTTTCTCTCCATAATTACAAAATCACAATTCTTAAAATTTATTGATATAGCAACGTTTTAAAACAATTATCGATATAAATATTTTTTGTTATGTGGTGGAATTTATAACGATAGATATAATAAAATTTGTTATTGGAATTTATAATAATCAAAATTTTTAAAATATGAATTTTTAGTTGATATTGTAGGTTTTTGTAGATGCTTGAGAGTAGAAGAGAATAGGGATAAAGATGTGATATGTATTGATATATGAAGTTCAAAAGTGAGTTGTCTATAATTTTAATTGTGAAAAATTTTATTGAATCTAAATACTCGTTGTTTATATTTTAGAATTTTAAATATATTTTGAATAAAAATAATAGATGTGAAACTGCTTGTATAAGCAATGGTTGCACATCTATTATATCATATTTTTTAAAAATTGTGGAGGTTTTTTAATCTTCATTTTCTGTGTTATCTTCTTCTATGTTTTCATCTTCCACTACATAATCATCAATATCTTCTAATATACTTTGCTTAACTGGTACACAACTATATAATTCAATATTAACTTCATTTTCTATGGGTCTAGGTCTACCAACAGATTGTTCTTGTTGTGATGTAGTATCCCATAATTGTATTTTTTTTAAATATTCATCATCATAAGTAAACATATAAAACAAATATCCTTCATAAGAAACAATTTGATTGTGCATAAATATTTTATCATTATAGTTTTTTCTATAAATCATACTTGCTAAGAACATATAATATCCTTCGTTTCTTGTCGGTTTTCCAATCAATCTTAAATCTTTTCCAGCCATTTTATTATTTCCTTGAATTGCATAATAGTTATCGTAAAGTTCAATATTATTAAACCAACTTGGATTATCTCTAATTACGTCTTTGAATGTTATTACACTCATATCTAACATACCACTTTCTTCAATAAGGTCTTTTACTTTATCTTTATTACGTTTTATATATTGTCGACTATATGTATTCGTGGTCAATTGTATAACTGGATACTTATATTTTACGTCTGCATATATATTATCTTCCACTAAATGATTAGGAAAGTTATTTTTATAAAAATCTGATTCTAAACTTGCTGATAACACAATTGTTGTAGCTATTGGTAGCTTTCTTCTTATATAACATCTAACGTAATCTAAATCATCACTAACTGGCTCTTTGTTCTTCATTCTTTCTTTATCATTACATAATCGTCTTACAGAAATGCAATCAAATAAATTAAATATATTTATATTTCCTGTTTCTTTTATTGGAATTTCTGATTCTATTATTGCTCTTAACTCACTATCCCACCAACCTTTTTGCACTGGTATTACAGAATGTTGTTCACAATATTCTAACTTATCTATAACTCTAACCATTCTCTGTAATTTTTCTTTTACTATGTCTGAGTCGTCACACACTTCTTTGATTTTACTAACTGGTATATCAACAATCTCATAAAAATTACTACCAAAAATATCTTCATCAATAATAACCAATCTATCCTTAGCTTGTTTTAAGAATGGTAATCTTTTATGCGTCGTTAAAATTAGTTTATCTTTATAAAATTTGCCATCCTGCAACTTTTTATTTACTTCTAAATAGTTTTCTATTATCTCTACATCTTCTGGTTTATATTCTCTTTTTTCTTTATTTTCTTCTACTAATTGCTCTAACATTTTATTTAATGTAATAAACTTTCCAGCTGATTGATATTGTTTTATTTTTCTTTTTAGTCTTCTATCATCTATTAACTCTAAATCGGGTGTCATTATAAAATCAGTAAATCCTTGTTTAATAAAATCTTCTTGCATTTGGTATTTTAATCTAATTGTATCTACTGCATATATACATTTAACTGTTTTGCTATATTCAATTGCAATTTGCGAAGCTATTGTTGTTTTATGTGTTCCTGTTCCA
Organism: uncultured Clostridium sp.; assembly: GCA_947572725.1. Classification (GTDB taxonomy): domain Bacteria; phylum Bacillota; class Clostridia; order TANB77; family CAG-508; genus CAG-269. The sequence goes on from CANPDB010000034.1 coordinate 12,777, forward strand.
GCCTTAATTAAATACATCGGGTTAAACGATTTATTGCCATTACACTTAAAGTATTCAAATACTTCTTCTATTTTGTTTCTTATTTTGTCTTGTACAACACCTAATTCTTCATAACGTTCATCTTGGTTAACTTTAATAATAGTATGTAAAGGAATTGTTACTGTTTCTAATAAAGTAGATAAATGAGTACATTCTGTTGCATAAGGACAATACTCTATGCAAGGCATTGCTTTAAACGATGTTCTTTTCATATAATCTCCTATAATCTTCCAACCTTCAATTACTTCATTTTCATAAATCCTTTTACACTTCTTCAACATATCTAACAAATAGTTTTTTCCAACCTTTTCTGTCTTGCCACTTTTAACATTCATATAAACCATATTTGAAAATAACCCTAATAATTCTGTAAATTCTAGTTTTCTTCTATTATGCAATAAATCTCTATACAAATTACATACACTATTAAGATTGTAATTTCTTACTTCTTTTTGCTCTACAATTAGAGTTTTAGGCTTTTTATTGTCTATTTTGTTTGTGTCCATTATGTGTATCTCATAGAACAAATTTTTGTAAAAAGTTACGTTTTTTTCCACACTTCTATAATATATTATTATAGTGTGACTTTTTTCGTACTTTTTTACATTGAATATTTTGTTATAGTTGCTGGATTTTATGCCAAAATAATCGTTATTGCTTTTATCATAAGCAACTTTACTTATTTCCTTTTGTTGTTCTTCCGTCAACTCAACAACTCTTATATATGGTCTACCATTTAATATCTCTAAACCTAAGTTATCGCATTTTTTCTTAATCTTCTTTTGAATATTAGAGTCATCATTATTATTCCTTAACATATAATCAAAAAACATAAACAATCTATCTAATTTTAATGGAATAATCTGTATATTTTGTGGTTGCTGGATATTACTCCAGCAATTACCACTTTCTACAAACTCTTTAACACATTTATGCTTGCTTTGTCTAGTGATTCCCTTTTCTTCACAGAATCGGTCTAATTCGCTATGAAACAAATCTGCAATAAAACTAAGTACAATAAATGGTACATCTTTTTCACAGAATATAGTGTCAATTTCTAATACTACCATTGATATGTCTGTTTCATTTTCTAATAGTTGCGTATCTAGTAGCATATCTCTTACTATTTCTTTATCTATTATTCTAGTTTCATCTTCACTTAATAAATAATCAATTTGATTAATAGTACCATTTTCTTGCATTAAATTTAATCTAAAACTCAAAATCATCTTGTAAATTTTCCCACTCCTTTATTTCTTCCGTTTCTTCGCTTTCTCTGTATTCTAATGGTATCGTTTGATAATTGTTATATAAAGTTTCCCATTTATTCGGATTATCCGTCGGGCTCTCTTTTTCTTCTAATATGTGGTCTAAATCTATAATACAGGTAGTTTCTACAAGGCTTGATAGCTTTTCATATTCTGTTAGTAAAATACTTTCTTCTACATCTTGGTCAAATGCAATAATTACTTTATCTACTTCTAGCTTTAGTATTTTTTCCACTTGCACTTGTGAAATACTATGTCCACCAACTGCTACTGCGTTTCTATAACCATAGTTCCACAATTGCATTACGCCCTTCTCAGCTTCACAAACGATAAGTTCTTTCTTTTGGTCTATATAGTATCTTGTTTGGAATAAGCCATATAAAATACTTGATTTTTCACAAGACTCTGGATAAAAATATTTGTTATTTCCATATTGCCACGCTTTTGCACTTCTTAATTTTATTCCTGCTATATTTCCAATTTCATCAATAACTGGAATCAAAAAGTAATGTTTGGGATAACGATATTTTAATTCTGTATATTGTGTTATTCCAAAATAATTTTGAACACTAGTTGGAATATTATCTTTTTCAAAATCTTTTTCATAATATTCACAATAACGATACTTATCCAAGACTTCATCATCATATAATTTGATATCTCTTTTATTCTTTTGGTTTTCATTAACTTTTAGTCTATCTTTAAAAGCTTCAAAAGGTTTGCAAACAGTAACTGGCTTAATATTAAATTCATCTTCTTTTGGTAATTCTAGTACGTCGTGTAACCAGCTCATTGCCATAATAAAATCAAAATCTTTATTCTTATCTGTTTCATATCGCTTAACAAATGTTATTAGACTTATAAGGTCTTTAACTCCATTTTCATCTTCAATATCTCTAGTATACGATGATGAATAAAGATATGCATTGTTAAATACAGTTGTACTACCTAGATTATCTCCAGATGGCATAGCACACGAATAATACCCATCTCTTGCATTTACTGGTTCGTGATATTTTATATTGTGCATACTTAGCTTTTCTAATACAATTGGTACCTTTTTTTCTTTATAGATATATTCTTTTATTTCTTTTGCTTTCATTACACAATCCCTCTTTCTTCACAAAATTTTTTTATATCTTCAACTTCATCATTATTTAATTCAAAATGTACACATAAACTATCTAGTATGAAGTGCTTTAGCATCTGCTTGTCATTTATGTTATACTCGTTATCTACATACTCAATGATTTTCTTAGTTTCTTTTAAATTAAGACCTTTAGATAACAAGTTATCCTTGTATATTTCAACATATTTTAAACCTGCTTTTAGTCTTAATATTTGTAGCTTATCATTTACTCTTTTTTCTTTATCCTTCATATCTTCCAAAATAGTATCTGTTTCTTGCTCAGTCAAAGCAAAATGAAAAACAAGTTCATTTTTTACGAAATCACTCCTATTTTCTTCTGAAAGATAGCCTGCTACATATAACCTATCTGCAAACTCTGTCGCTGTTTTAAAGCGTTCTTGTCTATCTCCTGCAACTAGCACTTTTTCAAGCGCCTTTTTGCAAAATTCTTTTAGTTCCTGTTCTTCCATTTCCAATTCCTCCTACTTTTTTATAATCTTTTTTAATTTTTTACTTACATTGTCTTTAATTATTAGAGTCAATAATATTTCATCTTTTTGGTTTAATTCAACTTCTTCTATAATTGGTTCGTTATTCATATAAATAAAGTTATGTAGTACAATTTCTAGTTCTATTGTTACTATATCTACTATTTCTGTAAAATTCTGCATTATGAAGTCAATTTGTTTTTCTTCTTCTATTTCTTCAATTACAAAAAAATAAGATAATAGTAAAATCAATATATCTTGTAGATGTAATAAAGCTTTAAATATTATATCTGTTTGAATTATAACGACATCGTTCTCTTCTACACCATTTTGTATTAACGTCTTTCTTATTATTTCACTTTTAATCAACATAAAAAAACCTCCTTTCTCAAGTTTTTTTGTATAATTAACAAGCCTAAAAACTTGACAAAGTGGTCTTTCATAGTGTAATATATTCTTATACATAATTTTTTGAGTAAAAGCTTTGTTTTTGTTTTTAAACTAGTTTTTATTCAGTTTTTAAAAGCACATTGATACTCGCAATATCTAATGTGCTTTTTATTTTATCATATCAGCTATCAAAAGTCAAATCATTTGGTGGCTCTACTCTTACAGCCACTTGCGTTTGCTGATGACAAACTACTAAAAGTATGGTATAATGTATTATCATTTTTTCTTAACTTTAAGATTCATCAACGGAGAAAATCTTTGATATTGTTTTCTTAAATCTTCCGTTTCTAAATCTAAATAACATTCTTCTGTTACTTGTACTGAACTATGACCTAATATTTTTGATAAAGTATAAATATCTCCACCATTCATTAAAAACCTTTTGGCAAAATTATTGCGAATCATATGAGGGTGTATATCTTTTTTCCCAATTCTTTCTCCGTATACTGTAAAATTACTTTCAAAACTATGTACTTGCAACATCGTTCCTCTTATTGTGCAAAATAAATATTCACTATCTTTGTATCTATCTCTATATTGCAACCACCTTTTTAATTCTGTCGCCATTTGAGGTGAAAAAAATACATATCTGTCCTTTTTTCCTTTTGTATTGTCTGCTGGTAAAAATATACTTCTATCATTAAAGTTTACATCTGTTTCATCTCTAATCATTAAACATTCTCCGTAACCTCATTCCGAGTATCAAATATGAGCTGTGTTATTACATAATCTCTATACTCGTGAAACTTAGATAAATCAAAACATTTTAGCAACCTATTAAACATTTCATCTTCTAAATAATCTTTTACTTTTCTAGGTGTTTTTATTGTTTTTATTTTATTTACTGGATTAACTTTTATCAGTCTATTTTCATACATATAATTGAAATATACTCTTATATTTCGTATATAATTATTAACTGTTACTAAACTTACCTTCTTTCCATAATCTCCCCTATTCTGTGGATTGTTTATTTTTTTAGATTTTTCGTTATAAACTACTGTATATTTTCCTCTTTCTTTTAAATTATCAATATAATCCTTAATGTGCTTTTCTTTTATTTGCTCAGTTTTATCAATTTTAAATTTTTCTTTTAAATAAATTTGCATTAATCGTAATGTCTGCTCATAACTTCCATACGTCTTTTTAGATAGCCCCTTATAATCACAATAGTTAATAAAATCATCAATCTCAATATCAATCCTATCCATAAAAAAATCTCCTTATATTTATTATTTTTAATAAACATAAGGAGGTAAATTTTCTATTTTTATTTTACATCTTTTACATTTTTACTAACCAATAAATTTTTTAGTTTATTGCATTAGATTAAAAGTATTCATTGCAATGGTTGCGAATTTTTTTCAATTCTAATTGCATTTTTCAAGTATTCGTTGCAATGAGTGAGAATTTTAACTTTCCGTATATTCTTACTCTTGCAACGCCTTCGCAATTTCTTACGCACTCTTTAATTCTAATCTTAATTTATCAGCTATCATTGCAATAAACTCTGAATTCGTTGGCTTTCCTTTGGCTGCCGAAATAGTATAACCAAATATATTCTCAACAGTTTTTTGGTCCCCTCTGCCCCATGCAACTTCGATAGCATGACGAATTGCTCTTTCTACTCTACTTGGAGTAGTTTCAAATTTATATGCAATCTTTGGATATAAACTCTTTGTAATTTGATTAATTACATCTATATCATTAACTACCATCATAATTGCTTCTCTTAAATATTGATATCCTTTAATATGAGCTGGAACGCCTACTTCATGGATAACATTTGTAACTAAAGCTTCCAGATTCTCTTCTCTTTTGCTTGCATCTTCTGTTAATTCTATGTATTGTTGTTTCATTTCTCTACCTATAATATTATTTTGATTTCCTTGTGTTGGCTTAAAGAATTTAATATCTCTAATTCTTTTTATTAATACTTCAATATCAAATGGTTTTACAACATAATATTCTGCACCTAATGCTACTGCTTTTTGAGTTATTTTATCTTGTCCTACTGCTGATAGCATAATACATATTGGTTTCTTTTCACTTTTTATTATATTAATATTTTCTAATACTCCTAATCCATCTAAATGTGGCATAATTACATCTAATAAAGCAACATCTGGTGTTGTGTTTGCAATTATATCTAGTGCTTCGTTTCCATCCTTTGCTATTCCTATTACTTCCATATCGCTTTGTGCATTAACATATGAAGCTAATGTTCTACTAAAATCTTGATTGTCATCTGCTATTAAAACAGAAATTTTTTCATTCATCTTTTTCCCTCCTAAAATATTTACTGTAAATTTTTTACATTTGCTATTATAATATCTTATTCGAGATTTTGCAATGATATTTGGAAAATTATCCCAAATATTTTATAAAACTACATTTTTTATTTACTTTTTATAATATATTTTTTAGATAATTCTCTTATTTCTTTTAAATTAATTTTTTTTGTTTCAAAATCACCCATTAATTTTTGTTTTTTGTCCGCATTTATCTCAATTTTACAAACAATATTCTCTGTATATTGTGGATTTACAATATTGATTTCATTATTTTTACAATAATATTTAAAATTTTCAAAGTTATTGTAATCTAAAACTACTTCTAACTCTTCACCTAAAATCATTTCAACTTTATCCGCTTCTTCTATTGCCTTTATTGTACTTTCTGAATAAGCTCTAACCAATCCACCTGTTCCTAATAATATACCACCAAAATATCTTGTAACAATAACTAAAACATTTGCTAAATTATTTTTTTGCAAAATTGTAAGCATTGGAGCACCTGCTGTACCTGATGGTTCTCCATCATCACTTGATCTTTCAACTATTTTTTCGTTTTCAACAATTCTATATGCTATACAATTATGCCTTGCATCAAAATACTTCTTTTTAATATCTTTTATTATATTCTCTGCATCTCGGGTATTATCTACATAAATTAAATTAGCAATAAATTTCGACTTTTTCTCAACTATTTCTGCTACAACATTTTCTTTTATTGTAATAAATTCTTTCATTTATAACCTCCATTTAATATTGTTGGAAACATCAATTTTACAGTTAGCGTTTTAAAATATGCATTTTAAATAGCGCGAAGAAGTTTATATTTATATATTTTGCAGTGAGATTGATGTTCCAGCAGTATAACCTGTAGAATAAGCAATTTGTAAATTAAATCCACCAGTATAGCTATCTACATCTATAATTTCCCCTGCAAAATATAAGCCTGATACAATTTTAGATTCCATAGTTTTAGGATTAATTTCCTTAATATTAATTCCACCACTTGTAATAATAGCCTCATCAATCGGCCTAAAACTTTGTATATCAAATTCCAAATTTTTAAATAAATATACCAAATTTCGCCTTTCCTCTTTTGTAATTTCATTCACTTTCTTTTCTGAATTTATCATACTTTTGTCTATAACTGTTGGAATTAACTTTTGAGGTAATAATTTATCTAAGCTATTTTTAAATTGTTTATTCTTATATTGTTCAAAATCCCTTAAAATTCTTTCATTTAATTTTTCTTCTGAAAGTGCAGGCTTCAAATCTATTTTAATTATAATTTTATGATTTTTCAATTTTTCTTCTATATTCTTATATCTTACTAAATGTGCTGATGAACTTAAAATTGTTGGACCAGATATCCCAAAATGTGTGAATAACATTTCTCCAAAATCTTCATAGATAACTTTATTTTTTTCTTTATCTATCAGCGTAATTTCTGTATTCCTTAAACTCAATCCTTGAAGGTTTTTACAGCTTTTTTTATCATAAATCTCTAATGGTACAAGTGATGGTTTTATTTGCGTTATCGTATGTCCTAATTTTTTAGCCATTTCATAGCCATCTCCTGTTGAACCTGTTAGCGGATAACTCTTCCCACCTGTTGCTAAAATTACTTTATCTGCTTTTATTACTTGTCCATTTACTTTTACTCCAACTATTTGTTTTAATTTTTCTGCTTTGTTGTTTACTATGACTTTCTCTGCCTTATTCTCTTTATTATATAATATAGTTTCTTTTTCTTCATCAGTAACTATAATTTCTTCTACTTTTGAATTATAACTAATTTTTACATTTAGTTCTTTTAACTTTTTCGTAAAGCATTTTAAAACATCTTGTGATTTATCTGTTATTGGAAATATTCTGTTTCCTCTTTCTTCCTTTACTCCTAATCCTTGTTCTTTTAGAAATTGAATAATATCTTGATTTGTATAGTTTTGATAACAACTATATAAAAACATTCCATTACCTGGCGTGTTTTTTATGAATTCTTGCATATCTAAAGAAGATGTAATATTACATCTTCCTTTTCCTGTAATTAATAATTTTCTTCCTAATGATTGCATTTTTTCTAAAAGTATTACTTCGTTTCCATTTTCTGCTGATGATATTGCTGACATCATACCAGCAGGTCCTCCACCTATTACTATTACTTTCATTTGCTTCCTTTCTATCTAATAATATTTGATAGTAAATTTTTCACATTATACTTTACACTCATTTTAGAGTTATTTAAGTATTATATTTAATATTTTCTTCTATATCTTTCATCACTTCATTTAAAACTTTCTTTCTATCAAAAGAAGTATCATAAAACTTTACATTATATTTTTGACACTCTTCTTTCAATTCTTTGCTTTTTATAATTTGCTTCTCAGAATATTCCAATAATTCTTCTTTAGACTTTTTAAAAGTCCAATCATATTCAGTATCATATTTTAGTAAAGCTTCTGTCATTTCTTCAACAGTTTCATTGCATCTACCTAAAGCATATATTAAATTTTCATTATTGTTTCCATATAAATTTTTACACATTTCAGGTGTAATTTCACATCCCTCTAAAACAAATCCATATGCTCCTCTTGATTGATATATATTCATACTTAAAAACTTTTTCACATATTTTTGAAATCTAATATCATTTATAGCTGTACCTGGTCTTATATTTAATTCTGGAAACACCTCTTTAAAAGCATTTCTTATACAATCTGTTCTAATTACTTGATAATTATATTTGTTACATATCATATCTGCTAAAGTTGACTTTCCAGCTCTTGGCCTACCAATAATTATTATATTTTTCATATATTTTTCCTCTATTTCTCCATTTCTTCAATTGCTTTTAATACTCCCAACTTGCCATATTCATAAGTAAGTCCACCTTGCATATATGCAATATATGGTGGCCTAATTGGCCCATCACAGCTAAGTTCAATTGTTGAACCTTGGGTAAATGTACCTGCTGCCATAATAACCTTATCATCATATCCACCCATATCACTTGGAAATGGAATAACATTTGAATCAATAGGAGAACCTTTTTGAATTCCCTGGCAAAATTTCACTAATGCATCTTCTGATCCCAAACTCACTGTTTGAACAATATCTGCTCTTTCTTCATCATATTTGGGCTCTACCTTATATCCCAATTTCTCTAAAATTCTACTCGTAAATATCGCAGTTTTTACACTACTTGCTACAACACTTGGAGCAAAGAACAAACCTTTTAGTAATAATGGATTTTGATTTAAAGATGGCCCTATTTCTTTTCCTATACCTGGCGATGTTAACCTTTCTGCACATAACTCAATTAAATCCTTCCTTCCAACAATATATGCTCCCGAAGTTGCAATACCAGCACCTAAGTTTTTCATTAAAGAACCAACTGCTATATCTGCACCTATCTCTATTGGCTCTCTATCTTGTACAAATTCTCCATAGCAATTATCAATCATTATAATTACTTCTTTATTTACTTTCCTAATAGCTTTGATTACATTTTCTATTTTTTCAATAGTTAAACTCTTTCTTGTAGAATATCCCCTTGACCTTTGAATTTCTACTAACTTAATATCTTTTTGTGATAATCTTTCTTGTACTTTAGCAATATCAAAATTATTATCAATTAAATCTATTTGTTCATACTTTATATTAAAAGCTTTTAAAGAACTATTGCTTTTCTCTTTTCCTATTCCTATCACAGTTTGAAGAGTATCATAAGGTTCTCCGCTAATACTTAACATTGTATCTCCTGGACGCAATAATGCTGACAAAGTAACTGATAAAGCATGTGTCCCTGAAATAAGCTGAGTTCTAACCAAACTATCCTCTGCTTTAAAAACCTTACTATATATCTCTTCTATCTTATTTCTACCAGCTTCATCAATCCCATATCCAGTAGATGAACTTAAATGTGACTCTTGTAAATTACACTCCTGAAAAGCATTTAATACCTTTTGGCTATTCTTTTCACATATATTATCTACATTTTCAAATAACATTTCTACTTCATTTTCAACATTTTTTGCTAATTCTAATAACTCTTCTCTATTCATTTTTTGCTCCTTTAACTAATTTACTTAGTTACTATTTTACTATAAATTTTAAAAATTGCCAATGGGGGGTTGGGCGCGGGTGGGGGGGGTTTTTTGTGGTAAAAAAGTTTGGGGGATATAAAAGTTATCCTACTGAAACCTGTTTTTTTTTTTTTTTTATATTATTTTTTTTTTTTTATAAAAAACCAAAA